>JAUVQN010000020.1 GCA_030598125.1 Coriobacteriia bacterium
ACACCTCTAACGGATTCTAGCCTTTCTGCACCCAGTCCCTGCCAGAACCCTACTCGGGCCACGCACCGTCCTTGCTGCAGGTCATGCACGGTGCTAACCTACGCTTCGCTACCCGTGCGGGCGTGGCGGAATGGCAGACGCGCATGGTTCAGGTCCATGTGAGCTTCGGCTCGTGAAGGTTCAACTCCTTTCGCCCGCACCATCTGCGTGACACGGACGGCCCGCCCCTTCGGACGGGTCGTCCTTCGTTCCCCTCGGTCCAGCACGCCTCTGATATGCTCGGATCGAATCTGGCGATCCGGGGGAGGAAGCATGGACGTCGGCCGTCCGTTCAAGGCGATCTTCAAGGACCCGAGATGGGTCTCGAAGATGCTCCTGCAGGGCCTCTTGACGCTCGTCCCGATCGTCAACTTCGCCACCTCGGGCTACGTGCTCCAGTATGAGAAGAACGTCGCGTACGGGCGGGACGAACAGCTCCCGGAGTGGAGTGACTTCGGCAAGCACTGGGTGGCCGGCTTCCTCGTGTTCGTGGCCGGCCTGATCTACGCGCTGCCGCTGATCGTCATCATCATGCTGGGTGTCGCGCTCATCGTGGGCGGGGCCGTGTCCGGCCAGGAGGAGACGACCGCCATGGGCATCCTCTGCGGGACGATGCTCATCATGGTCGTGAGCATCGTCTACGGGCTCGCGCTCGCCGTGATCATGCCGGCCGCCATGACCAACTACAACCTCAGGCGTGAGTTCGGCGACTTCTTCCGCATAGGCGAGATCTGGGGCCACATCAAGGACAACGCCGGCGCGTACTTCGGCGCGTACGGCATGGGGTTCGTCGTCAACTTCGCCGTGTCGTTCATCACCACGCCGATCATCTACGTGTTCATGGCGCTCGGCGGTGTCGTGATGGCCATCAGTGTTCAGGCCGGGGGCGAAGGCGCCGGTGCTGCGGGAGGCGTCTGCGGCTTCTTCCTGCTGACGATGGTGGGCTACCTTGTGCTCGTACTGCTCTACGTCCCCGTGGCCTTCATCTGGTACCACTATTTCGGCCAGTACATGGCGAAGGCCTACGGTCTGCCCGGCGTCACGCCCGCGCCCGCAGCCGCGGCCTACGGTGGCGGTTACGGCAGCGGGGACGTGCTCCCGCCGCCTCCGCCCTCGGGCACGGCACAGGCGCCGCCTTCTCCGCCTCAGAGCGCGCCGCCAGCCGCGCCGGATACGGGGGCGAGCGGCACGGGGGCGGTCCCGGCCCCGGGGACGTCGGACGAGGCGTGACGGGCGTCGGGACGGACGTCCGTCGCTAGGCCGACTGCGCGGGCACCATGGCGGGTGCCGAGCGCTCCATCACCACCAGCCCGCCATTGAGCGTGCCGGCGACGATGGTGTCCTTGCCGCGGGCCTTCGCTTCGTACATGAGCTCGTCCGCGGCCCCGACGATGTCGTCGATCCGGTCAGGGTATTCGCGGAACGTGACGAGCCCGACGCTCGCGGTCGCTCTCCAGCCGTGGTCTCGTTCGAGCGTCCTCAGACTCGCCAGGATGCGCTCGGCCACGGACAGCGCGGTCGCTTCGTCGGCGTCTTCGAACAGCACGGCGAACTCATCGCCTCCGAGGCGCCCGATGACGTCGGTGCTCCTGAGCGCGCTGCCGATCGTGTCCGCTGTCGCCCGCAGCAGCTCGTCGCCCTCCCGGTGACCGAAGCGGTCGTTCACGGACTTGAAGTCGTCGACGTCGAGGTAGGCGAGGCTCAAGGGCGCTCCCTGCCGGCGGGCCCGGTCGAGCTCGATCTTCGATTGGTCGTAGAAGTAGCGCGCGTTGGCGGCGCCGGTAAGACTGTCGGTGCGGGCCAGCCGGCGCTCCCGAGCGAGCGTGCCGTGGAGTGTGGAGAGGACGAGGACGGCGAGGGTCAGGTGGATCGTGTGCACGAGGATCGCCGGGAGGTAGTCCGCGACGTCTTGTGCGCCCGCGGCGTAGGGGACGCCGGCGAACGCGACCATCGCGGCGGCGAGCACCGCCCACGTGATCCAGTCCCGTCCCAGGAACCAGGCGGTGAGCGCGACCGGGATCAGATAGAGGTCGGCGGCTGCGAAGTCCACCTCGATGCTGTAGTCGAACGTCGCGATGGCGGCGATGCCGGCCAACGCCGCGACGCTCACGATCACGCGCTTCCTCGTCGTCACCGATTCGTTCATCGAGCGGCCTCCGGTCCCCGGTGCCCTCTAGTACCTTCATCGGTATCTGGCCTGGGCGGCACCACCCTGAGAGCGCCGTCGCGGCGACCGGCGGCGCGAGGAGTGGGACGAGCGGTGTTCGGATATCATGTTGATGCGCGCCCAAGAACGGCCGATGACACTCTCACCGGCCGGGATACCTGCGACGAGAGGCTCGACATGAGGCGCACGACGCACCTGAGGACGCTCGTAGCAGCGCTCGCACTCGCGATGGCGCTCGCATCCGTACCGAGCGTCGGACTCGGTGCGACTGGGGACGGCACGCAGACGACGGCGCTCGGCGCCGGCGTCGTCATCGTCGACGTGGACGCGCAGAGGATCGCGGGGAGCGATCGCTGGTCCACGTCCGTGGCGGCGGCTCGCGCCTCCTTCCCCGCATGGGAAGGGGTCCGCGACGTAGTCGTGGCGTCCGGTGAGGACGCCGGGCAGGCGGACGCGCTGGCCGCTTCCGGGCTCTGCTGGGTCTACGACGCGCCGCTCCTTCTCACGGGAGCCGATGTCCTTCCTGCCGTGGTCGGCAACACGCTGCGCGAGATCGTGGCGGCGAACGGCGACGTACGCGTACACATCGTGGGCGGCCGCGGGCCCGTTCCGGAGGCTCGCTACGCAGATCTCGAGCGGATCGTGGGCGTCGGCTCCGTGGACCGCGTGGCGGGGACCGACAGGTACGAGACGGCGGCGAAGGTCGCGCTCCGCATGGGCGAGGTCTCGGCCGCGACCGACGCCACGATGCCCTCCATGGCACTCTTCGCGAGCGGTGACGCGCCGACGTTCGCCGACGCGCTCGTGCTCTCCTCGGTCACCGCAGCCACGGGCGCGCCGCTGCTGCTCGTGCGCGGTGCCTCGGTCCCGTGGGTCACCGGTGGGGCCATGAACGCGCTCGGGATCGAGCGCCGCTATGTCGCTGGCGGCACGGCCGTCGTGTCCGACGCGGTCGTCGCGGGGCTCAGGGCCGCACGCTGGGCGGGCTCGGACCGCTTCGGCACCGCCGTCGTCATCGCACAGGCCGCGGCCGGCGAGGGATGGATCTCGACGGAGCGTGTGGGTCTCGCGGCGGCGGTCCCCGACGCGCTCAGCGGCGGAGTCGCCCTCGGCCGCTCCGGTGGCGCACTCCTGCTCACGGAGACCGGCACGCTGCCGCTGGTGACCGCTTCGCACATCACGGACAGCGGTGCCGCGAACGCGGTCGTCTACGGGGGCCCGGGAGTCGTAGGCGACGCGGTCGTGGGCGAGCTCGGCGGGGCGCCTTCGGTACCGGCGATCGTCAGCGGGAGCGGGAGCACCGACTACGTCGGGGCGAAGACGCGCGTGACGGCGCGCGTGGGAGTGAACACATCACACATCGAGGTCTACAAGAACGGCCATATGGTCTCCAAACAGGACGTCTCCTCCTACTCCACCGTGGATCTCGGGGAGCTTCCGACCGACGCGAGCACGACCAAGATCCGGGTGGTCGCGTACGCGCCGGATGGCGGCACGACCTCGTCGGAGCGCAGCTTCACGAGCCTCGGATACGCGTGGGACGACTACATCGTGATCGACAAGTCGGACTTCCGGCTCTACTACGTCGTGGACGGCGTCCTCGACTCGACGTACCCGATCGCCATCGGCAAGCGCGGCTGGGAGACGCCGGTCGGCGTGTGGCGCATCGACGCGAAGTACCATACGAGTCCGAGCGGCGTCTTCGGTCCCAGGAAGATGCGGCTCTTCCGAAGGTCCGGCTCGGCCGGCGACTATCGCTACTCGTTCACCGCGTACGGGATCCACGGCACGAACCAGGAGTGGGTCATCGGTACGAAGGCGTCGCACGGCTGCATCCGCCTGTACAACAAAGACATCCTGGAGCTCTTCCCCAGGGTGCCGCTGGGCACGATGGTCGTGACGAGGCAGTAGCGTCCCCACACTAGGTCACAGTCGGCCTCCGCGAACCCTGTCGTCTGACTCGATGGTCAGGTCTGACTCCCCCGGCTCCCGCGGCGGGCAGCGTCTGAGGCCGGTCGCGGAGTCGGCGCAGTGCAATGGCTTCGCGAAGGCGTTGCCGCCTCCTGCCTCCTTGGCTGTGTACATCGCACGATCGGCACGTCTGAGCAACGAGTCTTGTGGCTCGCCCGTGTCCTCAAGCAGGGCCACGCCGATGCTCGCGCTCACATGGACGGTCTCACTCTCCCACGTGAAGGGCTCGCAGATGACCCTTGTGATCTCGGTGAGCACGCGCGTTGCGTCGCTGCGCTTCTTCGCTCCCGGCAGCAGGACGACGAACTCGTCGCCGCCCATGCGGGCGATGGTGTCGTCCTCGCGCAGCACGTCCTGGATGCGTCGGGCGAAGTCGGCGAGCAGCTTGTCCCCGGCCGCGTGGCCGAACTGGTCGTTGATGTTCTTGAAGTCATCGATGTCCACGAAGAGGAGCGCCAGGCCGTCGGAGCGACGATGCGCCCTGCCGAGCGCCATCTCGAGCCGGTCGGAGAGGAGCGCCCGGTTAGGGAGACCCGTGAGCTGGTCGTGGAGGGCCATGTGCCGGATCGTCTCCTCCGCGAGACGGCGCTCCGTGATGTCGCGGAAGCTCTCGACGATGCCCGTGAGGACACCCTCGATGTAGTAGGGACGGGCCGTGACGAGGCAGGGCACGGTCGACCCGTCCATGCGCTTCTTGTCAGCCTCGTAGTCCACGCGGCTGCTCCCGGCGAGTATCCGACGCATCGGGCAGGCAGGCGTGTGGCACTGCGCGCAGCCGAATACGTCGTAGCACTTGTGCCCCAGGATCTGCTCCTCGGAGAGTCCGGAGAGCTCCACGAACGTCTCGTTGACCTTGAGGATGCTGTGGTCCGTCGCCACGACCCTGAGCCCGTCCGCCACGGACTGGAAGACCTGGTCGAGCTCTTCGAAGGCGGCCTCCATCGCCTCCTGGATCATGATGCGGTCCGAGATGTCGGTGACAGTCCCGAATAGGAGCGTCGTGTCATCGTCGAGCGTGATGGGCGCCGTGGTGACCTCGACGTCCCTCCACGAGCCGTCGGCGAGCTTGTAGCGGGAGCGGACGACCCTCGAGCCGCGCTCGGCGGTGTCCCTCAGCTTCCCGAGCATCTCGTCCTCGGGGACGCCGTTCAGCTCCCAGATCCGCATCGTCGTGAGCTTGCCGGACTCGCAGCCGATGAAGCTGTCGGCGGCGGGGTTCGCTTCGACGATCCTGGCGGTCGCCTGGTCCACGAGGATGATCGGCGTGGGACTGCTCTCGAAGAGGCCGCGGTAGCGGATCTCGGACGCTCTCAGCGCGCGGTCGGCCGACTCCCGTTCCGCGGTCTCGGCCTGGAGTCGGACACCGGCCTCATCGAGCTCCACTTCGAAACGCTCCCTATCCTCGCGCCGGGCGCCGTACTCGATGAAGAGGACGCCGGTGACGATCACGACGACGCCGAGGATCCGCATCCAGAGCTCGAGCGGTTCGGGGGTGACGAGCGCGGCTCCCAGTCCCCCGCCGTCGTAGACGACGGAGTACAGGAGGGAGTCGATCCCCCAGAATGCGAGAGCCAAGAGCAGGATACGAAGGATGAGGCCCCTCTGACCCGCACTGTCGGTCCCCGGTGTGAGGCGGTCCGTTCTCATTGCTGCACCGCACCTTGCGACGTCGGTCGTATGTGTAGCGTCGGCGAGGACGACCGGAAGGCAGCGTGACGGATGTCACGTCCTGGAGACGTTCGGCTGAACGGCCGTTACGCAAGCTGAACGGCTGGCCGAATGGGCTGCTAGAGGGCCTCGGCGGCGGTAGCCGAGATGGCCTCGTCGATGCTCCTGCGCAGCGGTTCCGGGAGACCTGGGATGTCGATGTCCACGAAACCTCTCGTGATCATCGAGATCGCCTCGTCCTTCGGGACACCGCGAGCCATGATGTAGTGGATCTCGTCCTCGGCGATCGGGCTGATCGCCGCCTCGTGCGAGAGCTCGGCTCGCGGTGCGCCGTCGGACACGAGCTCGGGGACGGCGTACTGGACGGCCTCATCCGAGAAGAGGATCCCGCGGCAGTCCAGATGCGCCTTGGCCGTGTCGCTCCTGGCCGTGAGCCGGCCTCTGCTGTGGATGGTCGAGCGATCGGCGGAGATGGCTCGCGTGACCGCCTCAGAGCGGGACCCTTCGCCCTCGAGGATGGTGTCGGAGCCCAGATCGATGCGGGAGTCCTCCAGGCCGTAGATGATCGAGTTGAAGATGGCGCGGGAGCGCGCGCCTTCGAGGTGTGCGACGGGGAAGGTCTGCAGTGACTTCACCGGCTCGAGCATGATGTAGTTGTTGACGAAGACGCCGTCCTCGGCGACCGAGATCGCGCTCCTGGGTCGCACATCGAAGCGCTGCGACCAGTTGTGGATCATCGTGAAGGTGAGCTTGGCTCCCTTCCCGATGTAGAACTCGGAGATGCCCACGTGGATGCCTTCCTCCACGTCGGGGTGGATCGTGCAACCGGTGATGATGTGCGCCTCCGCGCCGTCTTCCACGATGACGATGTTGTGCACGTTCTGGTTGACGTTGTTCTCGGACGTGAGCAGGCACGACTGGATGGGATCCTCGATCCTCTCGCCCGCCCGGACGCGCATGAAGTAGCCCTCGGTCTCGTGCAGTGCGGCGTAGGCCGTGTACTTGTCCTTGCCGGGCGAGACGAGGCGCCACCAGTGCTCCGGCAGGCCATCGTAGAGCTCGAGCGCGTGCCCGACCGACATCACCTCGATGCGGTCTTCGTACGACGTCTGCACGGCCTCATACACGGCGGAGCGGTCCACCTGCACGTAGCTGCCCGACCGCCCGTGCCCGCTCGCGTCGATGCCGACGCGCAGCGCCGCCTCCTTGAGCTGGCGCTCGAGGTCGTCCATCGAGTCCACGCGGCCCTGCTCGATCGCTTCGGCGAAGCGCGTGAGGTCCACGTCGGGACCGAGGCCGGCGCGCACGTCGCGGGCCCCTTCGGCGAGCTCGCGGATCTCCTGATCGCGGGTCACTGATCGCATAGCGCACACTCCACGCACTTCTGGTAGCCGCTGCGGCCGATCTCCTCGAGGAGGTCGAGCGGGTTGCCCTGACACGCGAGCTTCCCGTTCAGCAACACGTGGCCCACGTCCGCGTTGACGTACTCGAGTATGTGCCCGGTGTGGGTGACGATGAGGCCGGCGCCCTTCCGCTCGGCCACCGTACCTGGCTTGAGCAGGGCGTTCATCGCCTCACCGACGACGGCGATGTTGTCGAGGTCGACGCCGGACTCCGGCTCGTCGAAGAGCGTGATGGCGGGCGCCTGCGCCAGGAGCTGGGCCATCTCGGAGCGCTTCGTCTCGCCGCCGGAGAAACCCATGTTGACGTCCCGGTCCATGAGGCGGTCCAGGTCGAGGTTGCGCACCAGGCCGGACAGGCGCTCCTCCATGCCACCGCCGTCGCCGGCGACGTGGATGAGCTGTCTGAGCTTCACGCCGCGCACGGCGGGTGGCCGCTGGAACGCCATCCCGATGCCGAGCTTCGCTCGCTCGTCGATGGGCATCGGCGTGATGTCGGTCCCGCCGAAGAGGATCCTGCCGCTCGTCACGCGGTAGGCCGGCAGGCCCATGATCGTGTTGAGGAGCGTCGTCTTGCCGCTGCCGTTCGGGCCCAGCAGCACGTGCGTCTCGCCCGCCCCGATCGCGAGGTTCACGCTGAAGAGTACCTGTCGCTCCTCCACCTCGACCGAGAGATCCTCGATCTCGAGGAGTGGTATCACATCTTCCATGGAGAAGGGTCCTTCCTCGCCACGTGCCGTGCGCCGTCGCCGTCCCCCGTGGGGCGGACGGCTCCGCCGACGTCTAGTTCTCCCACATGCGAGCCGGAGCAGGCAAGGCGCGCCGGGCGTCGGGACAGTCGGCCGGTCGCGGTACGGAGGTTGCTTCCCGCCGCACATGACGGGCTCAGACGAGCTATGGGCGGACACAGAGCGTGCGATCGAAGACGTGCGCACGGTCGTCGCCGCGGAGGGGGTCTCCGGCCGTGCGGTGGAGCGGTTCCGCGCGGTCGTCTTCTCGTACCACGCGACGCCGGGGCGGACGATGCCGTGGAGGGAGACGTGCGACCCCTACGAGGTCCTCGTCTCCGAGGTGATGCTCCAGCAGACGCAGGTCGCGCGGGTGATGGAACGCTACCCGCGCTTCCTCGACGCGTTCTTCGATGTCGGAGCGCTCGCTCGCGCACCCCTCTCCGAGGTGCTGGGACTCTGGCGGGGCCTGGGCTACAACCGCCGGGCGGTGGCGCTCCATGCGGCTGCGGCCGCGATCGTGGACGACCACGGCGGACGGATCCCCGACGACGTGGACGTGCTGCAGCAGCTGCCCGGCGTCGGTCCCGCGACGGCGGCGGGAGTGGCCGCCTTCGCGTACGGGAGGCCTTCCGTCTACGTCGAGACGAACGTGCGGACCGTCGTGCTCCACTGCCTCATGCCCGACGCCACCGACGTTCCGGAGACGCGGGTGCGCGAGCTCGTGGCGCTCACTCTGGACGAACGCGATCCGAGGACGTGGTACTACGCGCTGATGGACCTCGGTGCCGAGCTCAAGCGCCGCCATCCGAACCCGAGCCGCAGGAGTCGCGGCCACCGCGCTCAGGGCCCGTTCGAGGGCTCGAACCGTCAGCTCCGCGGCCGCACGCTCAGGGCTGTCCTCGATGGCGGCGTGCTGACGCCGGACGAGCTTGCGGGACGTCTCTCTGTCACCGAGATCGAGGCTGTCCGGGTGCTCTCGGAGCTTGCCGGTGAGGGCTTCATCGTCGAGGAAGAGGGCTCGTACCGGGTCGCGGATCGGGGACGTGGCGCCACGCGCGGCTAGAGGTCGTCCGTCGTCTCGCCGAGGAGCCGCTCCGCCTCGCCGGTCACCACCGCGCGGACCCGGTCGATCGGCATGCCGGTCCGCTCGGCGATCAGCGCGCAGTCGTCGTGCTCGGGACGGATCCTGGTCGTCCCGCCGATGCGCGCGACCTTCACGCGGACGATCCCGAGCGAGGTGTTCACCGTGCGGACGTCGCGCTCGGCGACGCGCCGCTCGGTGACGCGGGTCCTCACGCCGAGCGTACCGGTGAGCTCCATGAGGACCGCCGTGAGGTCGTCGGCGTCCCGCTCGGGCGCGAGTACGGTGATCTCGACGGCCGCCCGGCCCTTCTTCATGACGATCGGTGTCCTCCACACGTCGATCGCGCCGCGGTCGGCCAGCGCGTCGCAGACGTACGCGAGTTCCTCCGGCGTGAGGTGATCGACAGCGGTCTCGAGCACCGCGACCCTGTCCGTGCCAGGGACGTCCGGAGTCTCCCCGACGAAGAGCCTCAGCAGGTTGGGGATGGAGAGCTCCCGCATCCCGGCTCCGCAGCCCACCGAGCGAGGGGTCATCGAAGGCATCGGCCCGAACCCCGTGGCGAGCGCACGGACGAGCGCTGCCCCGGTCGGGGTAGTCAGCTCGCCCTCGGGCGGTCCCGCCACGCTCGGCATGCCCGCGAGGAGCCGCGCAGTGGCGGGAGCGGGCACCGGCAGCGTGCCATGGGCGGTCTCGACGGTGCCGGCTCCGAGGGCGATGGGCGAGCAGACGAGCTCCCGGACGCCCAGCATCGCGAAGGCGACCGCGACGCCGACGATGTCGACGATGGTGTCTACCGCGCCGAGTTCGTGGAAGTGGACGTCCTCGACCGGGACGTCGTGGACCTCGGCCTCCGCCTCCGCGAGGAGGCCGAAGGCCTCGAGTGCGACGCGCCTGGGTCCTTCGGCGAGGGGTGCCTGTTCCAGCAGCGCCCGGATGTCGCGCCAGGTGCGCTCGGGCTGGTCGGCATCGAAGGAGACGACCGCGCTCGTGCCGGCGATGCCGCGCCGCGAGGCCTTCTCGAACGAGAGCGACGCGCCGAGGCCGAGGGCGGCCACGCGCTCGGCGACGGCGTCCCCATCGACGCCGGCGTCCACGCAGGCCCCGAGGAGCTTGTCGCCCGAGACGCCCGTCGCGCAGTCGAGGTAGGCGATCACGGGTGGTCGTCCCGTCCCCGGGGCCGGTTGATGCGGTCGGCGAGCGCGGCCGCGCCGAAACCGTTGTCGATGTTGACGACGCCGATGCCGGTCGCGCAGGAGTTCAGCATCGTGAGCAATGGAGCGAAGCCCGCCAGGTTGGCGCCGTAGCCCACCGACGTCGGGACGGCGATGACCGGCACGGCGACGAGGCCGGCCACGACGGAGGGCAGGGCTCCTTCCATACCGGCGATCGCTATCACGACGCGGGCCTCCGCGAGCACGTCCTGCTGACTCAGGAGCCTATGGACGCCGGCGACACCAGCGTCGAAGACGCGCGTCACGCGGTTCCCCATGGCCTCGGCGCTGACCGCGGCCTCCTCTGCGACGGGCTGGTCGGACGTGCCTGCCGACACGATCACCACGTGTCCCGCCGGTTCGACGGGCGGGTCGCGCCGGTCGACGAGGATGATGCGCGCCCGCTCGAAGAAGCGGGCCTCCTGTGCGATCTGCGCGACCGACTGGAAGTGGGAGGAGGAGGCGCGGGTGCCGAGCAGCACGGAGGACTCCGCGAGGATCTCGCGGGCGATGTCGCGGACCTGGTCGGGCGTCTTGCCCTCGCAGAAGACGACCTCGGGGAACCCGCACCGCAGTGCGCGATGGTGGTCGACCTTGGCGTCGCCCACGTCCGCGAACGGCAGCCGTGCCAGACGCTCCGACGCCGCGGTGACATCCGTGTCGCCCCGCGCGACGCGCTCCAACAACTCTCGCAGTTCGTCCGGCCCCATCAGTCTCCCTCGCCGAGGACGTGCAGCTAACAGGGTATACTCATACTCCCCGGCGGGACCAGGAGGGGTCCTTCCACGGCGCGTCCGGAGGTCTCGGGTGACGTTGTCCACCATCATCGCAGTCGTCGCGGTGGTCCTCGCTGTGGCGGCGCTCGCATGGGCTCTGAGTCTGCAGCGTCGCCTCGACGCGCTCGACCGGGTGCGGAACGACGCGGCTCGCATGGCGGCCGACGGGGATGTCCAGGGACTCGCGCAGCATCTGGAGTCGCGTATCGATGGGCTCGCGGAGTCCAGCGAGCGCCTGCGAGCCGACGACGCTGCGCTCGCCGACCGCGTGTCGCGATCCATCCGCCATGTGAGCCTGCTGCGCTACGATGCGTTCCCGCACGCCGCTGGCGAGCAGTCGTTCACACTGGCGATGCTCGACGACGACGCGGACGGCTTCGTGCTCACCTCCATCTACGGCCGAGGCGAGCACCGCGTGTACGCCAAACCCATGACGGGGGGCCGGTCGCGGTACCCGCTGACCGACGAGGAGAAGGACGCCATCGGCCAGGCGATCCCTGGATCGACGACCGGGTCCGGGAGGCGTGGAGATGTCGAGCGCTGAGGGCGCATCGGTCGCTCTCCACGAGGCGAGACACTTCGGAGGGGACCGCGTGCGCGTCCCGCACGCGCCCGACGGGCGCTCCCAGAGCGCGATCTAGAGGAGGGCTCTCGATGTCCAAGTACGCGTTCCTGGTACCGGCCGGCACCTTCACCGAAGAGGCCCTTCTCTCCATGACCCTCGACGATGTCGATCCCGTCTCCCGCTCCTCGATCCCCGAGGTGTTCGCCGCCGTGGAGACCGGTGAGGCCGATCTCGGGGTCGTGCCGGTCGAGAACTCGATCGAAGGCAGCGTCACCGCCACCCTGGATGCGCTCGCCTTCGATTCCGATCTG
>JAUVQN010000074.1 GCA_030598125.1 Coriobacteriia bacterium
CACCTTCCCCTGTCCGTGGATGCCGACACGCTCGCCGACAAGATCGGTAGTCTGACGAACGGAGGCTCGAGCGCGGCCGAAGCTGTCGCAGAGACCCCGTCCGAGACAAGCGACGTCGAGACCGACGCCGACGCGGCCGCCGACTACGGGACGCCACAGCCCGTGAGTCCGGAGGAGTCGCGCGCAGCGCCCAAGCCCGAGGTGGGTCCCGTCTCGCCGGATGGACCTCCTTCGGAGCGCGTGGAAGTGGGCCGCGACGGTCTCACCGGCGAGCGGACACCGGACGACCTCCCGAACGTGGACGACATGCTGCGGCTGCTCATCGAACGCGGCGGCTCCGACCTCCACATCACTGTGGGAAGCGCGCCCGGCCTGAGGCTCCGCGGCGACATCGTCCCCGTGGAGAACACGCGGTCGCTCACGCCTAAGGACACGCAGCACATGATCTTGAATCTGCTGTCGGAGGAGCAGCGGCGCCGTTTCGAGACGGAACTCGAGCTGGACTTCGCCTACAGTATCCCCGGGTTCTCGCGGTTCAGGGCGAACGTCTTCCAGCAGCGCAACTCGATGGCCGCGGTCTTCCGTGTGATCCCGCTCGACGTGCCGACGCTGGAGGACCTGCACCTCCCGAAGGTCTGCAAGTACCTGGCGGAGCGGCCGCGCGGGCTGGTCCTGGTCACCGGTCCGACAGGTTCCGGCAAGTCCACGACACAGGCGGCGATGATCAACCACATCAACACCACCCGCCAGTGCCACATCATCACGCTCGAGGATCCGATCGAGTTCCTGCACCCGAACAAGAACTCCTATCTGAACCAGCGCGAGGTGGGCGAGGACACGATGTCGTTCGGCGCCGCGCTCAAGCGCGTGCTGAGGCAGGACCCCGACGTGATCCTCGTCGGCGAGATGCGGGACCTCGAAACGATATCTGCCGCCATCACCGCGGCTGAGACGGGCCACCTGGTGATCGCGACCCTGCACACGACCGGTGGCCCCGAGACCGTCGACCGCGTCATCGATGTGTTCCCGCCTCACCAGCAGCAGCAGGTGAGGATGCAGCGCTCCACACCCATGGAGGGGGTGCGCTCGCAGGTGCGGCTGCGCTCCACCGACGGCCGCGGACGCGTCATGGCGATGGAGATCATGCTCGGCGTGCCCGCGATCAGGAACCTCATCCGCGAGGGCAAGACGCACCAGATGGCGACCATCATCCAAGGTGGTGCCTCCGTGGGAATGCAGACGCTCGACCAGCACCTCAAGATCTTGCTGCAGAGCGGTAAGATTACCTACGAGGAAGCCATCGGGAAGGCGCAGAACCCCCGCGAGCTCGCCCAGATGATGGGCCGCACGCTCTGAGGTCGTCTGCCCCTCCCCATATCGGGAGGGGCGCATGGACACCGTCAGAGCGAAGTGGAACGGTAGGCGCCGGTTCGTGGCTTGGGACGAAGCTGGGCACGGCGTCGTCATGGACGCCTCGGCCGAGCACAGGGGCGACGGCAGCGGCGCTAGGCCCCTCGAGCTCCTGCTCTACTCACTCGCCGGCTGCACCGGCATCGACATCGTCTCCATCCTCGAGAAGCAGCGCCAGGACGTCAGCGACTTCGAGCTCGTCGTCTCCGCGGAGCAGCGCGAGGAGCGTCCCAGACGCTACGAACGGGTACACATCGAGTACGTCATCACGGGGCGCGATCTCAAACCGTCGGCTGTCGAACGGGCGATCTCCTTGTCCGAGGAGAAGTACTGTTCCGTCTCGGCGATGTTCGATCCCGACATCGAGGTGACGAGCGAGTACCGTATCGTCGAAGCGTAGGGCCGACGCGAGAGGGGCCGGGATGTACTTCGGGATAGACGATGCTGTCCTCATCCCCGTGTACAACGAGGGGGAGTCGGTGCTCTCCGTGCTGGACTCCGTGCGCGTGGCACACCAGCGCGAGATCATCATCGTCGACGACGGCTCGACCGATGAGACGCAGGAGGCGCTCGCGGAGCGCGACGACGTGCTGGTAGTCCGCCATCCCGAGAACCTGGGCTACGGACGCTCCCTCATCGACGGGTTCGTCTTCGCGAACCTCGCGGGCATCAAGAACCTGATCACGATGGACTGTGACGGCCAGCACGAGCCGGGGCACATCCCGGAGTTCTTCGCGGCTCTCGCCGAGGGCGAGCACGACATCATCTCTGGCAGCCGCTACCTCCCGGGAAGCGACGAGGTGGGAAGGGTGCCTCCCGACCGCCAGGAGGTCAACGCGGAGGTGACGGAGACGATCAACCAGGTCACCGGTTGGGGCATCACCGACGCGTTCTGCGGCTTCAAAGCGTACCGGCTCGAGAAGATCATGAGTCTCGGTCTCGCGGAGGAAGGCTACGGCATGCCGCTCGAGCTGTGGGCGAAAGCGTATCGTGCCGGGCTCAGCGTGGCCGAGCTTCCGGTCGAACGGATCTATTTCGACCACGATCGCACGTTCGGCGAGGACCTCGACGACGCGAAGACGCGCCTGGACTACTACGGCCGCGTCTGGGAAGAAGCCCTGGGCGAGGAGGGCTGATGGCCGATGTCGTCTGCTTCGGGGCGCACCCCGACGATGTCGAGATCGGCATGGGCGCGACCGTGGCCGGGATGGTGCGACGCGGACTCGAAGTGGTCGTCTGCGATCTCACGGACGGCGAGCCGACGCCCGCCGGCGACCCAGAGACCCGTGCGCAAGAGGCGCGAGCGGCCGCGGATGCACTAGGCGTCGGCGACCGGCGAGCGCTCCCCCTCAAGAACCGCGAGCTCGTCGACGACGCGTCGTCGCGCCGCTCGGTGGCCGAGGTGATCCGCGAGTACCGCCCCGGTCTCGTGTTCTGCCCGTATCCGATGGACGCGCACCCGGACCACATCGCGTGCGCCGTGATCGTGGAGGCGGCGAGGTTCTGGGCCAAGTTCACGAAGACCGAGATGTCCGGCGAGCCACACTATGCGGCCCGTCTCTACCGCTACTTCGCGCTGCATCTTCGCATCAACCCGGATCCCGCGTTCGTGGTCGACACGACCGACGACATGCCGCCGAAGCTGGCCGCGCTGGCGTGCTACGAGTCGCAGTTCATCGCGAACCCAGCCAACTCCGGCGTGCTGGATCGCGTGGAGCTGGCGGCGCGGTACTGGGGCGGTCTCATCGGAGTGCGATACGGTGAGCCGTTCTCGGCTGCGGAGCAGGTCGGCGTCGCGACCGTAGAAGAGCTGGTCTGAGGTCCGCATGGCGCGCGAGCAGGTCATCCCGGTGGAAGACGGCGGCGTCCTCATCGAGCCGGCACGCGACGAGTGGGGTGAGCTGGCTCGGGAGAGTGCCCGCAGGATGGAGCATGTCGAGGGCGTGTCCCTCGCCGGCGAGGACCTGGCCTCGCTGCGCGCTCGAGCACGAGCCGAGGCGATGGAGCGGGCGAGGGCGTACTCGGCGTCGCTCGGCGTGACGAGCGTTCGAGAGAACGACGCTGATCCGCAGCTCTTGCTGATGACGGGCCACCAGCCGACGCTCTTCCACCCCGGCGTGTGGGCCAAGCACCTCGTCCTCGACGAGGTCGCCCGGAGTACCGGCGCGACCGCGATCGATCTCGTCGTCGACAGCGACGGCTTCGATGCCGTGACGCTGCACGCGCCCTGTCTCCGACCCGAAGTGGGCCGCTGCGAGGTGGCGCTCGCGAGCGGCGTTCAGCGTGGCTACTTCGCGGGGACTCGGGCGCCCACCGTCGATGAGGCCGGCGCATTCTGTCGCGAAGGAGGGTCCGTGCTCGACACACTCGGCGAAGCGGGCCCGGAAGCGAACTTCCGTGCCTACTGCGAGGGACTCGCGGAGGCGTGTGCGCGACACGACGATCTCGGGGCGGCGCTCACGTGCGCGCGCCGACGCTTCGAGGCACCGCTCGGGACCGACTACCTCGAGCTCTCGGTCGTCGCACAGTCCCGGGGGAGCGCGTTCCTCGCGTTCGCATCCGAACTCGCGCTGCGGGCCGACGAGGTGGCCGCCGTGCAGAACGAGGAGCTGGCGTCGTATCGGGAGCGGCACGGGGTGCGCTCGGCAGCACGCCCCTTCCCGGCGCTCGGCGTGCGGGAAGGGGCGTGGGAGCTGCCCCTGTGGCATCTGCGCGAAGGGGAGCGCAGAGCCGTCTGGGCGCGCCGGGACGGGAGCGACGTCGAGCTCACGTCCGGCGACGACGTCGTAGCGCGGATACCGCGCGACCCGGCGGACGCCGCCGAGCGTCTCGCCGTCGAGTCGCCCGCGCTGGCTCCCAAGGCGCTGACACTCACGCTCTTCAACCGGCTGCTCGTGGCGGACCTCTTCGTGCACGGCGTGGGCGGAGCCAAGTACGAGCGCGTGACCGACCGGGTCGCCGAGAGGTTGTTCGGTGTCGGACTCCCGCCCTTCGCCGTGGTCACGATGACGCTCCACTTGCCCCTCGGGGAGCGTCGGGTCTTCGACGAGGAGGTGGAGGCGGCCCGTCGCCGTGTCCAGGAGCTCGCGCACAACCCAGACCGTCACATTGAGGACATCGTGGCCGGGGATCCGGAGCGGGCCGGGGAAGCGCGGGAGCTCGTGCAGGAGAAGACGCGGCTCGTCGCACAGATCACCTCCGAGGGTGCCGACAGGAAGACGCTCGGCGCGCGGATCCGTGACGTCAACGAACGGATGGCGACGCTCGCGGCCCCGGTCGTGGGCGCGGCGGAGCAGGAGCTCGGCCGGCTCGAGCAGGCGCGCGAAGCGGAAGAGATCGTCCGAGACCGGACGTACGCGTTCTGTCTGTGGGACCCTCTCGAAGTGCGGGACAAGCTCGTCTGACGGCGTGCTATGATGTACGCTCGCTCGCGCGGTGTGGGCCGCGCGGGGACCCCGAAGTCGACCCAAGAGGACGGTAGAGGATGGGCAAGCCTGTCGTCGATGCGGACCTGTGCACGGTGTGTGGTATCTGTGTGGACGAGTGCCCGGAGAGCTGCCTCGACCTCGATGACGTCGCCGTGCTCGCTCGCCCCGACGACTGCACGGAATGCGGTACGTGCGAGGACGTGTGTCCGAGCGAGGCGATCACGCTCAAGTAGCGCTCGACGATCGCCCCAAGGGGCGTGGACGAGGGACCGGGCGGCGGAAGGCCGCCCGGTCCCTCGTCATCCCCGTGGACCCTGTCCGTCGTTCACGTAGAGCCTCGGCTCGTCTCCCTTGAGCAGTCCCACGAACCTTCCGTGGTGCCCGACGTACACCAGGAGCGAGAGAAGGACGATGAAGGGCCAGTCCGGCTGACCGGTGACGATCGCGTAGAGGGGGAGCACGACCGTCGCGGCTACCTGGCCCGCCATCATGTAGCGTGTCACCGCGATGACGGTGAGACCGACGACGAGCGCGATGGCGAAGTAGCGCCAGTCGTAGGCCAGTAGCGCGCCCGCACCCGTCGCCAAGCCCTTGCCGCTCGGAGCGAGCCGGTGCTCGATGAAGGCGAGCCACGCCGAGTAGTTGTGGCCGACGACGACCCCGAGGACCGCCGCCATCGACGCGGTCTGCGCGTCGATGGCTCCTGCTCCGAAGAACGCCGCGAGCACGCCGAGCGACACTGCGAGCGTCGGCAGAAAGCCCTTGAGCGCGTCGGCGAGCGTGGCGACGGCGAACCACGCCCACGAACCGGTCGCCCTGCGCACGTTCATGGCGCCGCCGGTGCCGGTGCCATGTCTCGTGATGTCCTCGCCCGTCACGAGCCTGACGATGATGTAGGCGTTCGGGATCGACCCGATGGCGTAGCAGATCGCGAACACCAGGGCGAGCTGGGCGACCGAGGACGTGTCGATCCCCGCGAGCCTCACGAGTCCTCCCGCGGCACGACGACGTCGAGCGCGGCGTGCAGGATCCCCACCTCGAACCGGTCGTCGACGAATAGCTCGCCGTCGATCTGCGCGGGGATCGGCACGTCGGACTCGATGCGAAGGTGGCGGTGACGGGACATGTGCACGGGACGCATCCACGCGTGCTTCCCGGGTATGACGAACGGGAAGCGCACCAGTGCTTGCCAGCGCGGGACCGCGTCGATCAGGCACACGTCGATGAGGCCGTCGTCGGGCACTGCTCCCGGCGTGATGGCGAAGCCGCCTCCGTACGTCGGACCGTGCGTCATGGCGATGAGCTCGATCACTCTCACCGTGGGAGCATCGTCGTCGAAGCGGATCCGGACCTCGTAGTCGCGATACTCGTGCATTAGGACGTGTATGAGGGCCGACAGATAGAGGCGAAGCCCGGTGCGGCCTGTCGTCGCTTTGAGCTCGGCTGCCTTGGCGGTCACCTGGGCGTCGATACCGATGGCGAGTGAGTTCGCGTAGTACGTCCCGTTGCACGTGCCCACGTCCACGTGCGTGCGCACTCCCGAAGAGACCTGGAGGATCGCTTGTGCCAGGTCTTTGGAGATCCCAAGCGTGTTGCAGTAGTCGTTGCCCGAACCCGTGGGCAGGACGGCCAGCGCCGGGCGGGACTCCGGAGCGTGCTCCATGAGGCCGTTCAGGACCTCATGCACCGTTCCGTCGCCTCCCATGGCGATCACGGTGTCGTACCGGCGGGCTTCTCCGGCGAGGGACTTCGCGTGTGCGGGCCCGTCCGTGAGCACGATGTCGTGTGGGAAGCAGCCCTCCAGCAGCTCCGCCGCCACGGGCACGAGCGTGACGGCTTTTCCATGGTTGGCGGCCGGGTTGATGACGACGAGCGCCCTTCTCGGCATGCCGTACGGATCCCTTCGCATCCTGTCGTGACGAGGCGTATCAGAAGGATAGCCGAAAGCTCCGACCGCGATGGGTGCAGCGCCGCCGAAGCCGCTGCATCCGTGCAGCGGGGTATGCTACATTCCGTGGGCGCAGTCGGCCTCTGCGCCTTCTGCGGCCGCGCCCTCGTGGCCCAGTGGATAGGGCGTCTGCCTCCGGAGCAGAAAGTCACAGGTTCGAATCCTGTCGAGGGCGCCATCCTGCGATCGTCGGCCCGGCTCCACGGAGGAGCCGGGCCGCTCGCGCGGTCGGCTCTGCGACTGCGTGGGGCATGCCCGGTGAGTCGAAGGAGGCGTCGAGGACGATGAAGCGCCCTACGAAGCAGGCGTTCGTGTTCCCGGACCCCGTCGCCCTCGTCACGATCGCCGAAGGGGAGTCGAGCTCGAACATCGTGACGATCGCGTGGGTGGGCATGGCGTGCTCGGACCCCGTGACCGTCACGATCGCCGTGCGGTCCTCGCGTCACAGCCACGAGCTTCTGCTCGAAGCGGGAG
>JAUVQN010000146.1 GCA_030598125.1 Coriobacteriia bacterium
ATCGAAGGGCTGGACGACTCGAAACGCGTGCGCAAGGACCGGCGTCCCATCGTGGCGGACCGGATCCGCATCAGCGCGGTCGCATGGCACGTCGCCCACGTGCCGCCTGAGACCGTCGATCGCGAAGGGATCGAGCGGGCTACCATGCGAGCCATGCGTGACGCTCTGAACGGCCTGGACATCGAGATCGAACACGCGCTCGTGGACGGGGACCGCGGGCCCGACGGTGTCGTGTGCACCTGCATCGTGGGCGGAGACGGGAAGGTCGCCTCCATCGCGGCCGCTTCGGTGCTCGCGAAGGTCGCCCGAGACGAGCTCATGGTCTCGCTCGGCGCGGAGCATCCCGGCTACGACCTCGAGGTCAACAAGGGCTACTGCACCACGGAGCACGTAGAAGCGGTCCGCACGCTCGGGCGTTCTCCAGTCCACCGCCGTTCCTTCGCTCCGTGTGCGGACGCACCCCGGCTCTTCTGACGCTCCTCGCTCCCCGTCGTCGTCTCGGTAAGCGCGTGTTTGGCTGCGTAGGGCAGCCTTCCCACGGGGTGATGCATGGTGGATGCGCTCGAGGTCGGCAGGAGAGGGGAGAGTGCGGCGGCCCGGTACCTGACCGCCGTGGGGATGAGGGTCGTCGCCCGCAACTGGCGATGTCGCAGGGCCGAGGTGGACCTCATAGCCTGGGACGGCGACACGCTCGTGTTCTGTGAGGTCAAGACGAGACGCTCCCTCGCGGCGGGCACACCCGAAGACGCCGTCGACCCGCCCAAGCAGGCACGCGTGTCGTTCGCGGCTCTCTGCTACCTCGCCACGCTCGATCGCGAGCCGCCGCGTGTCAGGTTCGACGTGGTCGCCGTCCGCCCCATCGGAGCCCATCGCGCCGCGGTCCGACACCACCGCGCGGCGTTCGAGGCGCACGAGGTCCGATGACCCAGGCCTCCGTACGTACGGCGACCATCCGCGGCGTCGAAGCGACACCAGTCCAGGTGCAGGCGGACGTCTCGCGCGGCCTGCCTTCCTTCCATGTCGTCGGCCTCGCCGACCCAGCCGTACTCGAGGCGCGCGAGCGCGTCCGAGCGGCGTTCCATGCGTCCGGCTTCAAGTTCCCGACGTCTCGCGTCGTGGTGAACCTCGCCCCGGCGCCACTCAGGAAGAGAGGGACCGGGTTCGACCTTCCCATCGCACTCGCGCTGCTCCTGGCGACGGGCCAAGTCTCCGGGGAGTCACACGGCCACTCGCACGTCGTGGGGGAGCTCGCGCTCGACGGCACCGTCCGGGACGTCGAGGGCCTTCTCGCGCACGCGCTCCTCGCACAGAGTGAAGACCGCGTCCTCTTGGGTCCTCCCTCCGCGCGGCTCCTTGCCGCGGCGCTGGGCGGGCTCGTCGCACGTCCTGTGGATAGGCTGGGGCAGCTCCTCGAGCGATGCGGAGAGGAGCACGTGCCTCCCGAGCCAGCACCTGAGGCCACGCACGCTGCAGCGCCCGACGTATCGGACGTAGTCGGACAGGACGCCGCGCTGCGAGCACTCGAGATCGCGGCGACCGATGGCCACAACCTGCTCCTGGTGGGACCGCGCGGTGCCGGCAAGACGATGCTCGCCTCGCGCATGTCCGGTGTCCTCCCACCCATGCGCCGCCGGGAGCGGGTCGAGACCGCGCTCGTGCACTCGGTCGCCGGTCTCGACGAGTCGGCCGCCCTCTCAGGCATCCGGCCCTTTCGCAGCCCACACCACACCTGCACGCGAGCAGGGCTCATCGGCGGCGGCACTCCCGCCGGTCCCGGAGAAGCGAGTCTGGCGCACAACGGCGTGCTCTTCCTCGACGAGCTCCCGGAGTTCGCGCCCTCCGCACTCCAGGCTCTTCGCCAGCCAGTGGAGGACGGCGAGATCACACTCGTTCGAGCCGACGGCCCGGTGCGACTGCCGGCGCGATTCACGCTCGTAGCCGCCATGAACCCATGTCCGTGCGGCCATGCGGGGGATCCGGAGAAGCCGTGCACGTGCGCCCCGGCAGCGGTCGAGCGCTACCTCGCTCGCATCGGCGGTCCGCTGATGGACCGCATCGACATGGTCGTCCGGGTCGACAGACCCGACCCCGCTCTCATCGTCGAGGCAACACGCTCGGACATCACGAGCGAGCGGGTGAGGGAAGGAGTGCACGACGCCCGGATCCACGCCGAGAGAGCTGGGCGCGGCGACAGCTGGCGCGCGGACAACCGGGCGTTGCGTGACGGATGCAGCCTGGACGACGCGGGCAAGATCTACCTGGCGTCGGCGGCCCGCACGTACTCGCTCTCGGGTCGCGGGCTCACGAGAGTCCTGCGCGTCGCTCGCACTATCGCGGACCTCGACGCAGCATCACGCGTGGGCACGGAGCAGCTCCTCGAGGCCGTCGCGTACCGCACGTGCGGCGGGCGATGAGCGGACGGCGCCAGTGGACGCTCGAACGGGACGACGACGGGTACCCCTCCTGCTTGCTCGCGAGCCCAGACCCGCCGAAGCGCCTCTACGGGATCGGGGATGCCACGATGCTGCATCCCGGGCTCGCCGTGATCGGATCGCGGAAGGCCACGCCGTACGGCCGCGGGTGCGCGAGGCGCTTCGCTTCGTGGGCGGCCTCCCACGGAGTGTGCGTCGTCTCCGGGGCGGCGTACGGGTGTGACCTCGAGGCGCACGCAGCCGCGATCGATGCCGGGGGCCCGAGCGTCGCCGTACTCGGGTGCGGCCCGGATGTGGACTACCCGTCCATCGCGGTGAACGTTCTGGAGACGCTTCGCGGAACTGGCGCCGTCGTCGCCGAGGTCCCCTTCGGTAGTGAACCGCGTCCCTGGGCCTTCCCGAGGCGGAACCGCATAATCGCCGCCCTCTCCGTCGCCGTGCTCGTCGTCGAGGCCGCCCTGCCGAGCGGGACGTTCTCCACGGCAGACCACGCGCTGGAGGCCGGAAGGGAGGTGCTCGCGGTCCCCGGCTCTGTCTTCTCGGTCGGGTCCGCAGGCACCAACCGTCTCATCCGCCAAGGGGCCACCCCCATCACCAGCGAGGAAGATCTCGAGGACGCGCTG
>JAUVQN010000115.1 GCA_030598125.1 Coriobacteriia bacterium
ATCCACTTCAACCAGATCGAGCCGCCTAAGGATGTGGACGTCATCAT
The DNA here is from genome assembly GCA_030598125.1 of Coriobacteriia bacterium. Classification (GTDB taxonomy): domain Bacteria; phylum Actinomycetota; class Coriobacteriia; order Anaerosomatales; family JAUVQN01; genus JAUVQN01. The sequence continues at coordinate 48 of JAUVQN010000115.1, forward strand.
GATCGCCCCGAAGGGGCCCGGTCACATGGTGCGCCGCATGTTCGTCGAGGGCTCCGGCGTCCCGTGCCTCATCGCGGTCGAGAACGACGCCACGGGCAAGGCCAAGGAGACGGCGCTCGCGTGGGCCGCGGGCATCGGCGGGGCGCGCTCCGGCGTCATCGAGACCACGTTCGCGGAAGAGACCGAGACGGACCTCTTCGGCGAGCAGGCCGTGCTCTGCGGCGGCGCGACGGAGCTCGTGAAGGCCGGCTTCGAGACACTGGTGGACGCCGGCTACCAGCCCGAGATCGCGTACTTCGAGTGCCTGCACGAGCTCAAGCTCATCGTCGACCTCATGTACGAGGGCGGGATGGCGAAGATGTTCGACTCCATCTCGAACACCGCGGAGTACGGCGCGTACGTGTCCGGCCCGAGGGTCGTGAACGAGGCCACGCGCGCGGAGATGCGCCAGATCCTCTGGGAGATCCAGAACGGCGAGTTCCCGCGCGACTGGATCCTCGAGAACAAGGCCGGGCAGCCGAACTTCAAGGCGATGCGCCGCATCAACGCCTCGAACTTCATCGAGGACGTGGGCTCCGAGCTGCGACAGATGTTCAGCTGGATCGACGAGGAGTAGCCGGCGGTCCGGCGCGGACGGGCCGGACGCGGTGGGAAGGTTCGAGAGAGAGGGAAGGACCGCGATGAAGAAGAGGTATCTCATGACGCCGGGGCCGACGCCGGTCCCCTCCGAGGTGCTGCTGGCGCAGGCGCGTCCGATGATCCACCATCGGACGCCGGACTTCTCGGCGATCCTCATGGAGTCCATCGCCGGCCTCAAGCAGGTCTTCGCCACCGAGAACGACGTGCTCGTGATTGCGTGCTCGGGCACCGGAGCGATGGAGTCGGCGTTCGCCAACTGCTTCTGCGCGGGCGACACGGTGATCGTCGGCACGAACGGCAAGTTCGGAGAGCGGCTCGCGCAGATCGGACGAGTCTACGGCCTCGAGGTCGTCGAGCTCGCGCACGAGTGGAACGAGGTCGTGAAGCCCGACGACATCGCTCGTGCGCTCGAGGAGAACCCGGACGCGCGTGGCGTGGCGGTCTGCCAGTCGGAGACGTCGAGCGGCGTCTTGAACGACGTCGAGGCGATCGGGGCGATCGTCGCGGGCTACCCGGACTGCGTCTTCATCGTGGACTCGATCACCGGCATCGGCGCCGTCGACTGCAAGACGGACGAGTGGGAGCTGGACGTCGTCATGACGGGCTCGCAGAAGGGCCTCATGCTGCCGCCCGGGCTCGCGGCGCTGACCGTGTCGGAGAAGGCGTGGAGGGCGTACGAGCGCTCCACACTGCCCAAGTTCTACTTCGACTGGGGCAAGTACGGGAAGAGCCTCGAGAAGGACACCACGCCGTTCACGCCGTCCGTGAGCCTCATCATCGGCCTGAGCGAGGCCTTGAAGCTCATGCTGGACGAGGGTGTCGAGGGCGTCATCGCCCGCCACTCGCGCCTCGCCGAGGCGACGAGGGCCGGGGTCACCGCGCTGGGCCTCGAGCTGTTCGCCCCGCCGGAGGGCCGCGGGTCCGCCGTCACGCCCGTCTGGGTCCCCGAGGGCGTGGACGGCAAGGCGATCGTCAAGATCATGAAGGAGAAGTACGGGGTGACCATCGCGGGCGGCCAGGAGCAGTACGCCGGCCGCATCTTCCGCATCGGGCACCTGGGCTACTTCGGGGACTTCGACATCATCACCACGCTCGCCGCGCTCGAGATGACGCTGGCCGAGCTGGGGTACGAGTTCGAGCGCGGCGCGGGCATCAGCGCCGCCGAAGCCGTGTTCATGGAGGGGTAGCCCGATGAAGAAGGTACTCGTCACGGAGAAGATCGCACCTGCCGGGATCGAGCGGCTCAAGGCCAACTTCGACGTCGCCGTCGAGCTGGAGTGGAGCCCCGAAGAACTCGTCGAGCACATCGGCGGATACCACGGGCTCGTCGTCCGCTCGGCGACCAAGGTCACGAGGGACGTCATCGAGGCCGCCGACGACCTGGAGATCATCGGGCGCGCGGGCGTCGGCGTGGACAACGTGGACACCCAGGCGGCGACGGAGCGCGGCATCATCGTCGCGAACGCGCCGACCTCCAACATCGTATCTGCCGCCGAGCACACCATCGCGCTCATGCTGGCGCAGTCGAGGAACGTCCCGCAGGCGAACGCCTCGATGAAGGAGTGCAAGTGGGAGCGCTCCAAGTTCGTCGGCGCCGAGGTGGACGGCAAGACCCTGGGCGTGGTCGGGCTCGGGCGCATCGGCGCCCTCGTCGCCGAGCGCGCGAAGGGCCTCGGGATGGACGTGCTCGCGTTCGACCCGTACGTCTCGGCCGAGCGCGCGCAGCAGATGGGTGTCGAGGTCGTCGACTTCGACGCTCTGTTGGGCCGCTCCGACTACATCACGGTCCACCTTCCCAAGACCCAGGAGACCATCGGCATGTTCGGCGCCGAGGAGTTCGCCAAGATGAAGGACGGCGTGCGCCTGATGAACACGGCACGCGGCGGCATCTACCAGGAGCAGGCGCTCATGGACGCGCTCGACTCCGGCAAGGTCGCGTCCGCCGCGATCGACGTCTACGAGGTCGAGCCGTGCACCGAGTCGCCGCTCTTCGAGTACGTGCAGGTCATCGTGACACCGCACCTCGGGGCGTCGACCGAGGAGGCGCAGGACCGAGCCGGCGAGCAGATCGCCGAGCAGGTCGCCGCCGGGCTCATGGGTGAGTTCGTGTCGAACGCCGTGAACATCCCCTCGGTGCCGCCCGAGGTCATGGAGAGCGTCTCGCCCTTCATGGAGCTCGCCGAGATGCTCGGCAAGATGCTCGTGCAGACGGTCACCCAAGTCCAGGAGATCGAGATCGCCTTCATGGGCAGCCTCGCCGACATCGACACGCGCATGCTCGAGACCGCGGTCCTGAAGGGCCTGCTCCAGATGGTCACGCCCGAGAGCGTCAACTTCGTCAACGCCGGCCTCTACGCGGAGCAGCGCGGGATCGGCGTCACCGTCACGAAGAAGGGCGAGAGCCGGGACTACGTCAACCTCATCAAGGTCACGCCGCCCACCGAGGACGGATCGGTCACGATCGCCGGCACGCTCGTGGGCAAGAGGAACGAGCCGAGGCTCGTGAGCCTCTACGACTACGATCTCGACATGGCGCCCAGCCGCTACATGGCCTTCTTCCGCTACGAGGACGTGCCGGGCATGATCGGCAAGATCGGCACGGTGCTCGGCGGGAGCGACATCAACATCGCCTCCATGCAGGTCGGTCGCACGAAGATGGGAGGTCAGGCCGTGATGGGCATCAACGTCGACACCCCGATCGGCCCGGGTCTCCTCGAGCGGATCGTCGAGGAGGTGGGGATCGACCAGGCCTGGAGGGTGGAGCTGTGACCGAGAAGACCGACGAGACAGACAAGGTAGCGATATTCGACACGACGCTCAGGGATGGCGAGCAGTCTCCAGGGGCGTCGATGAACACCACCGAGAAGCTCGAGATCGCGCGCCAGCTCGTACGGCTGGGCGTCGACGTGATCGAGGCGGGGTTCCCCATCAGCTCGCCGGGGGACTTCGAGAGCGTGCGGGAGATCGGCCGCGAGGTGGGCGACGCCGCGATCGTCTGCGGGCTCTCGCGCGCGGTGCCCGGCGACATCGAGCGGGCGGCCGAGGCGCTGGAGACCGCCGCCCGCCCGCGCATCCACACCGGCATCGGCGTCTCCGAGTCGCACCTGACGCACAAGCTCCGCATCTCGGGGGAAGAGGCTCTCGAGCGCGCTGAGGCTGCGGTCAAGCTCGCGCGGTCCTTCGTGGATGACGTGGAGTTCTACGCCGAGGACGCGGGGAGGGCCGAGCCCGAGTTCCTCTACCGGATGCTCGAGACCGCCGTAGCGGCCGGCGCGACGGTGCTGAACATCCCCGATACGACGGGCTACACGTATCCCGAGGAGTTCGGCGCGCTCGTGCGCGGCGTCATGGAGCACGTGGACGGCGTGGAGGACGCGACCGTCGCCGTCCACTGCCACAACGATCTGGGCATGGCCACCGCGAACGCGCTCGCGGGCGTGTACGCCGGCGCCCGCCAAGTGGAGTGCACGGTGAACGGCATCGGCGAGCGCGCGGGCAACACCTCCCTCGAGGAGGTCGTGATGGCCTTGAGGCAGCGCACGGAGTCCTTCGGCGCCGACACGGACATCCGCACGCGCGAACTCATGCGGACCTCGCGGCTCGTGAGCTCGATCACCGGCATCGTGGTGCAGCCGAACAAGGCGATCGTGGGCGCGAACGCCTTCGCGCACGAGTCGGGCATTCACCAGCATGGCATGATCCAGGACCGCGAGACCTACGAGATCATGGTGCCCGAGGACGTCGG
>JAUVQN010000131.1 GCA_030598125.1 Coriobacteriia bacterium
TGAAGGAGACCATCCGCGTCAACGGGCTGGACTCCTGCTACATCCGCCCGGTCGCCTTCCGCGGCTACGGCGTGATGGGACTCGATCCGCTGCCCGCGCCCACGAACATCGTCGTGGCCGTGTGGCCTTGGGGCACGTACCTGGGCGAGGATGCGCTCGACCACGGCGTGGACGTCGGAGTCTCCTCGTGGCGCTCCCGCGGCGTGAACGCGCACCCGCCCGCGATCAAGACGACGGGTAACTACGTGAACTCCTCGCTCGCCCGCGTCGAGGCGAACAAGCACGGCTACGCCGAGGCGATCCTCTTGAACGAGGTGGGCCACGTGAGCGAGGGGACCGGCGAGAACCTCTTCATCGTGCGGGGCGGCATCATCAGGACGCCGCCGGTGACCGACGGCATCCTCGAGGGCATCACGCGCGACTCGCTCATGCGCATCGCGACCGACAAGGGCTACCGGGTCGAGGAGCGGTCGCTCGTGCGCACCGACCTCTACCAGGCCGAGGAGATGTTCATGTGCGGGACCGCGGCCGAAGTGGTCCCGGTCCGCTCCGTGGACGGGCGCGTCATCGGCGATCCCGGTCCGATCACCAAGGACCTGCAGGGGACCTTCTTCCGCGTGGTGAAGGGCGAGGAGCCGGCGTACGAGGAATGGCTCGAGCGGGTCTAGGCCCCACGCGTCCCGGGGGACCTCCGGGACGATCCCCCGAGTCGTCGCACCGCACGGCCCGCCGGGTGTGGCGCAGGGGTGCTTCGGGCGGTACGGTGGAGGCGCCGGGACGCACGTCGAGAGGCTGACGCGGTGGACATCACGCTCTACGACACCACGCTCCGCGACGGGACGCAGCGGGAGGGACTCTCGCTCTCCGTCGAGGACAAGGTCCGCATCTGCCAGCGTCTCGACGACCTCGGCATCCGCTACATCGAGGGCGGCTTCCCCGGCTCGAACCCCAAGGACACGGAGTTCTTCGAGCGGGCACGCGGGCTGGAGCTCGCTCAGGCGACGATCACCGCATTCGGCTCCACCAGGCGCAAGGAGACCGCGCCCGAGGACGACGACGGGCTCCGCGCGCTCCTGGACACTGGCTGCGAGGCGCTCTGCGTCTTCGGGAAGTCGTGGGACGTGCACGTCACCGAGACGCTGAGGACCACGCTCGAGGAGAACGTCTCGATGGTCTTCGACTCCGTGAAGTACCTGAAGGACGCCGGCCGGACGGTCTTCTTCGACGCGGAGCACTTCTTCGACGGCTACGTGAGGAACCACTGGTACGCGACGGAGGTCTGCACGGCGGCGGCTGAGGCGGGCGCCGACGCGATCGTGCTGTGCGACACGAACGGCGGGACGCTGCCGCAGGACGTCGCGCGGATCGTGCGGGTGATGGTGAACGAGATCCCCGCGCCGATCGGCATCCACGCCCACGACGACGCCGGGTGCGGCGTGGCCGACTCGCTGGTCGCGGTGGACGCGGGCGCGACGCACGTGCAGGGGACGATGAACGGCTACGGCGAGCGGACCGGCAACGCGGACCTCGTGCAGATCATCCCCGCTCTCAAGCTCAAGATGGGGAAGGACTGCGTCACCGACGAACAACTCCGGCTCCTCACGGAGGTCTCGCACTTCGTCGCGGAGACGGCGAACATCGCGCCCGACCAGCACCGCCCCTACGTGGGCACGAGCGCGTTCGCGCACAAGGGCGGCGTGCACGCGAGCGCGGCCGCACGGCTGCCCGAGGCCTACGAGCACGTGGACCCCGGCCTCGTCGGCAACCTGGCGCGTGTCGTCGTGAGCGAGCTCGCCGGGCGCGCGAGCCTCGTCATGAAGGCGAAGGAGCTCGGCGTCGACGTCGAGACCGAACACGAGGTCGTCGAGCGCACGCTCGAGGCCATCAAGGAGAAGGAACACGCCGGCTACACGTTCGAGGCGGCCGACGGCTCGCTCGAGATCCTTCTAGCGAAGACGCGCGGCGCCTACGTGCCCTTCTTCGACCTGGAGTCCTTCCGCGTGATCATGGAGAAGCGCGAGGACGGGCGCGTCATGACCGAAGCGACCATCAAGCTGCGCGTGGAAGGACACCGCTTCATCGCGACCGCCGAGGGCAACGGTCCGGTCAACGCGCTCGACAAGGCGCTCAGGATCGCGATCGGCCGCTTCTATCCCGCGCTCGCCGAGATCGAGCTCACCGACTTCAAGGTCCGCGTCCTCGACGAGAAGAAGGGGACCGGCGCGGTGACGCGCGTGCTCATCGAGTCCACAGACGGCGTCCGCGGCTGGGGCACCGTCGGCCTCTCGGAGAACATCATCGAGGCCTCGTGGGAGGCGCTCGTGGACTCCATCGAGTTCGGGCTCTCGCACCCCGTCGAGGGGACCGGCGAGGCGTCCTAGGTCCGCGCTATCCTAGCCCCCTCGCAGCTGGTGCAGCCACGTCTCGACCTGCGTCAGACTCGGATCCAGCTCGAGCGCCTCGAGGAAGATAGCCTCCGCCTCATCCTCCATCCCCAGAGCCGAGTAGGCGAAGCCGAGCTGGCCTCTGAGCAGCGCGCTCTTGGGATCGTGCACCAAGCCTCGTTCGACGGTCGCCACGGCGGACTCCAGGTATGTCCCGTCGAGAGCGACGCCTGCGGTGTTGTAGACCTGCGCGAGCTCGACGTAGCCGGCCGGGAACGACGGGGCGAAGGCGGCGAGCGTCTCGCCGGCCTCCTCGGCTTCGACGAAAGCGTCGCTCGCGGCTTGCAGGCGGGATGCTCGTTCGGTATCGGGTGAGGTGTCGACCTCGGCCAGCCTCGCCGCGAAGACCGCCTTCGCGTCACGGACGATACCCACCCGGTACTCCGTGCTGAGCGGGTTGAGGCGTGCGGCGCCCTCGGCGAGCGCCGGGTCCGGCGTGCGGGAGGCCGAGGCGTTTGCTGCTGACAGGTAGCGGTTGTCGGCTGTGAGCAGTGTGGTGCTCCACCAGAGTCCGGCCGCGGCTAGGACCACGGCAGTCACCGACATGGCTCGGGCGACTGTCGCGGCCGGGACCGCCTCCCGCACGCTTCGGAGGGGTGCCACGAGTATGGCGAGCGCGATCCAGAGGTAGAGCATCGAGCCCGGCGTCGAAGGGCTGAAGAGCATATGGATCAGGAAGCCCAGCGCGCCACACCAGAGCGCCGCGGAGACCGTTCGATCACCGGACGACTTCGAGAAGAGTCCTCTCGCTGTCCTGACGAGCACTGCGCCGAAGAATCCGTAGACGAGAAGGAGTCCGGGAATGCCGAGGGTGGCGGCGATCTGGATCGGGTAGTTGTGCGCGTTGTCGGCCATCGCCCCGGTGGCGACGGCGCTCTCGGGCCGGAACCTCGCGTACGGGAACAGGAAGGTGTCGGGGCCCCACCCGGTGAGCGGGCGAGCTAGTATTCCTTCCAGGCCCGCCTGCCACGTCTCCCACCTCGTGAGCACGCTGCCAGGCGTGAGGAGGCGCTCGATCAGTCCCGTGCCGACGCCCTCGGACCCTCGTCGAATGAGCGCCAGGAGCGCCAGGAGCGCCACCGCCCCAACGGGCAGGAGGTCGGCGCGCTTCCAGCGTCCCTGGAGCTGAAGGGCGATTCCGAGGGTGACGAGCGCGACGAGACCGCCGATCCACGCGCTCCGTGTGAACGTGACGACCCAGGCAGCGGCTATCACTCCCGCACATACCCACCACACCGCGCGGCCCCACTTCGATCGCTCGCCGGTGGCCAGGGCCGGTGCGAGGACGAGCCCGAAGACGAGGACCCCGCCGAACACGATGGGATTACCGAAGGTCGAGAAGACCCGTCCGGTCTCGAACGGCAACGTGCCCCAGTAGTTGAAGTCGCGGCCCGCGTACTGGAGGAGACCGTAGAGCGCAATGATCGTGCTCGTCACGGTCATGCTCTGCGCCAGCGTGCGCGCGCGGCGTCGACCGTCGACGAGCTGGGCGGTGAAGAAGTAGGCGAGCCCGTAGCCGACGAA
>JAUVQN010000018.1 GCA_030598125.1 Coriobacteriia bacterium
CACAGCAGGTGCCTTCAGCAGGCTTGATGTGCAGGATGGCACTATGAAGAGAGATTGTGAAGCCCTTCACGATCCATCGCCTGGACCGTGGAGGTCCGCAGGTCCAGGCCGGTTTCACTCGGTGCGCGCGAGACGCTCGACCTCGGCCATGAGCTCGTCGACCATGCGTTCCTCGGGGACCTTCCTGAGCGGCGTCCCGCGGACGAAGAGCGTGGCCGAGCCACGGCCGGCCGCCAGGCCCACATCGGCCTCGCGGGCCTCGCCGGGTCCGTTGACGACACACCCCATGATCGCCACCTTGAGGGGCGCGTCGAGTGCGCGCAGACGCACGGAGACCTCCTCGGCGATGCGCGCGAGGTCCACGTCGCAGCGACCGCATGTGGGGCAGGCGATGAGCTCGGGACCACGACGACGGATGTCGAGCGCGGCGAGGATCTCCCAGGCGGTGTCGATCTCCTGCGCCGGATCGCCGGTGAGCGATACGCGCAGGGTGTCTCCGATCCCTTCTTCCAAGAGCGCTCCGATGCCGACGGACGAGCGGACGATGCCAGGAAGTCCGGGACCCGCCTCGGTGATACCGAGGTGCAGCGCGTACGGGATCTCGGTCGCGAGGCGGCGATACGCGTCGATCGTAGGTCGCACGGAGGATGCCTTGGCGGAGACGACGATGTCGTGGAATCCACGCCCTTCGAAGTGCTCCGAGAACGCGACCGCGCTCGCGGCGAGCTTCTCTGCGAGCGGCCAGTCGCGATCCGCGTAGTCGGCCGCCAGCGATCCGGCGTTCACGCCGATGCGGATCGGTATGCGCGCCTCTCCCGCCGCGTCGATCACCTCGTCGACCTTCCCGAGGTCCCCGATGTTGCCAGGGTTGATCCGCAGCTTGGACGCTCCCGCGTGTGCGGCCCGTACGGCGACTGACGCGTCGAAATGCACGTCGGCCACGATCGGAAGCGGCGAGACGCGGCAGATCTCCTCGAACGCGTCGAGGTGTCGCGAGGACGGGATGGCGACGCGCGCGATCTCGCATCCGGCGCCGGCGAGCGCTGCGAGCTGCGCGCTCGTGGCTTCCACGTCGGCCGTGTCGGTAGAGGTCATCGATTGGACGGACACCGGCGCCCCGGCGCCGATAGGCACGTCGCCGACGACCACGCGGTTGGAGTCTCGCCTTGAGCCGACCACGGACACCCCCTTCGACGATGGACCGACCGGGACGCACCCTGGCGCCGTCGCGGGGCGCGCCTCCCGATCGAGCGTGCTACGCGTTCACAACGTAGCGTATGACGTCGAGATAGAGGAGGTAGCCGATGAGACCGAAGATCATGATCGCGCCGGCCGCGCTGATCCCGAGGATGAACTCCCGGCGTAGCGGCCGGCCGCGCAGCTTCTCCACGACCTCGAGCGCGATCTTGCCTCCGTCCAAGGGAGGAATGGGCAGGATGTTGAGCACGCCGAGCGAGAGAGAGAGGAGCGCGACAAGCCACGCGTAGTCGAGCGCTCCGCGCTGGGCCGCGCTCGCGGCTTCGACGCTGATCCCGACGACACCCCGGACGTCCTGCACGGTCTCCGAGAACGTGGCGGGGTTGAACAGGCTCCCGATGGCCACGAACACGAGTCCTGTCCACTGCACGCTCTGCATCAGCGCGTCAGGGACCGACATCCGGACGTTCTCGAAGCGCGTGGCCACGCCCAGGTATGCGCTCCCGTCGAGCTCGCCCATGGTGGCCTCGAGGTCCAGCTCCTCGCCGTTTCGCTCGACGGTGAGGACGAGCTCGCTGCCGACCTCCGCGTCCGAGATCGACGCGAGCACGTCGGGCCACCCGTCCACGGTCGCACCATCCACGGCGACGATACGGTCACCAGCCTCGAGTCCGGCCGCTTCAGCCGCCGAATCCTCCATCGGATCGACGATGGTGGACGGCTGCTGTACGCCGAAGACGGAGAGGACGACCGTGAACACGAGGACGGCGAGTGCGAGGTTCACGACGACTCCCATGGAGAGCATCGTGATCCGCTGCCACGTCCTCTTGCCCCGATACGTGAGCGAACGTTCGTGGTCGAGGAGCGCCACCGCGTCCGTGTCCTCGTCCGCCTTCGGGACGACGATCCAGGAGGAGTCGTCGTCCTGGGCCGGGCGGATCGAGCCCCAATCCGAGAGCATCCCGAGCATCGATCGAGCGCGAGCCACATCGATACCGAGTTCGTGGGAGAGCTCGACGGCGTCGATGCGTCCCTGCATCGCGGCGTACTTCAGCGCCGGAGCAAGAAGCGCGTCCTCAGGCCCCGGCTCCATGCCCGCGATGCGCACATAGCCGCCGAAGGGGATCATGGTCACCCCGTACACGGTGTCCCCGACGCGTATCCGGATCGCGGGGCCGGGCAGCCCGATCATGAACTCGTGCACGCGCACGCCGAACATCCGGGCCGCGAAGAAGTGACCGCCCTCGTGCACGACGACGAGCAGGGAGAACGTGACGATCCCCCACAGGACAATCGTCGGCCAGCTCGCGGTCGGGGCCGAAGGATCCATCATCACCTCTCATCGTCCATGCGGCGCGGGAGCAAACGATGCGCCACTCAAGGTGGTCGGCACCTGGGGGTTCGGGCCTTAGTCCTGCCCCGACAGAAGGGCCCGAGCACGGACTCGCGATCGGGCGTCCACGGTCTCGACTTGTTCGACCGAGTCCAGGCGTTCGACGTCGTGCTCGCTCATGACGCGCTCGACGACCGACTCGATGTCGAGGAAGCCGCACTCCCCCGCCAGGAACGCTGCGACGGCGACTTCGTTGGCGGCGTTCATCGCAGCCGGCATCGTGCCGCCGGTGCGTCCGGCCGCGAGAGCCAGCGTGAGACAGCGGAAGACGTCCGCGTCGGGCGTCTCGAAATCGAGGGAGCCGAGACGGGTGAGGTCGAGCGGCTCGACGGGAGCGTCCCATCGTCGGGGGTACGAGAGCGCGTACTGGATCGGTATCCGCATGTCCGTCACGCCGAGGTGAGCTTTGACGGACCCATCGACGTACTCGACCATCGAGTGGACGCGCGATTGCGGGTGGACGACGATCCGGATGCGATCGTAGGGAAGCCCGAAGAGGTGGTGCGCCTCGATCGCCTCGAGACCTTTGTTCATGAGCGTCGCGGAGTCGATCGTGATCTTGGGGCCCATCTGCCACGTGGGATGGGCGAGCGCCTCCGACGACCTGACCGTCTCCAGGCGAGCCCGGTCCCATCCCCTGAAGGGGCCGCCAGACGCGGTGAGCCAGACGTTCGCGACGTCCCCTAGATCCTCACCGATCAGGCACTGGAAGATCGCCGAGTGCTCGCTGTCGACCGGCACGATCTGGTCGGGCCCCGCGAGTCCGGTGACGAGCTCCCCTCCGACCACCAGGGACTCCTTGTTCGCGAGAGCGAGGGTCGCGCCGGATCGGAGCGCCTCAGCGGTCGCACGGAGTCCGGCGGCTCCGACGAGTGCGTTGACGACCACGTTGGCACCGGCGATGAGATCCGTGACGGCGGCCGGACCACGGCCCACGGGACGCCCGAGCGTGGACTCGAGCGTCGATGCGGCGTCCGGGTCGGCCATGGCCAGGCGTGCGTTCGGGAACGACGCAGCCTGCGCCGCCAGGCCCTCGACGTCCGCTCTCGCAGCGAGCGAGACCAACTCGACCCTCTCTGGCGCGCGAGCCACGACGTCGAGCGTCTGCCGCCCGATCGAGCCGGTCGAGCCGAGCACCGCGACGCGTCTGCGGTCCCTCACGACGCGCCGCCCCACACGAGCATGTAGTAGGCGACCACCGCGACGATGATGAGGCTGTCGAACCTGTCGAGGATGCCGCCGTGTCCGGGCAGCATGGTGCCGGAGTCCTTCACGCCGACCTCCCGCTTGATGCGAGACTCGAGGAGATCGCCGAAGAGGCCAGCTACGGCCACCGCGATACCGATGGAGACGAGCCATGCGAGTCCGAGTCCCGTATCGGAGACCTGGGAGGCGGCGACCCATACGAGCACGGATCCGAGGATGCCGCCCGCGAACCCTTCCCAGGACTTGCCGGGGGATATCGAAGGAGCCAGCTTGTGCCGTCCAAGGAGTGATCCGACGAAGTACGCGGAGACGTCGGCCGCCCAGACCGAGAGCAGGATCGTCAGGACGAGCAGGGCCCCCGCGTCCAGCCCGCGGACCAGGACCAGGTGAGTGAGACCGAACGCCACGTACATGACACCGAGGACGGTGACCGCCGTGTCCGCGAGCGGGACCTGTCGGAACGCGACGTACCAGGCGAGCGCCGCCAAGACGAACACCGTGACTGCCGTCAGCAGACCGAGCTTGCCGAAGAACATCGCAGCGAGCGGCATCGCCGCGGCCGCCGCGAGTCCGAGGATCTCGTTGGGGAGGAGACGCGTCTCTCGGGTGAGTGCGTAGAACTCCCGAAGGGAGAGCAGGGCGATCGCGGCGACGAGGAGGGCCCAGCCGAGCTCGCGCCCGAAGAGCAGCACTCCGATGATGACCACGACGAAGACGGCGGCGGTGGCGACGCGCGCGGGAAGGTCCTGCAACCTGCCGCTGCGTGTCGGAGCCTGATCAGGCATCAGGCGCCACCGAACCGGCGGTCCCGGTCCTGGTAGTCGAGGACTGCGTCCAGGAAGTCCTCGCGCCCGAAATCCGGCCACAGGACGTCGGTCACCCACAACTCCGCGTAGGCGATCTGCCAGAGGAGGAAGTTCGAGACCCTCAGTTCGCCGCTCGTGCGGATCACGAGCTCCGGGTCGGGCAAGCCGGCGGTGTAGAGAACGGATGAGAAGGCTTCCTCATCGATGTCCGACGGCGCGAGCTCATCGTCGAAGACACGCTGGGCCAGCGATCTCGCCGCGTCCGTCAGCTCCTGGCGACCGCCGTAGTTGAGCGCGATGACGAGGTCGAGCCTCTCGTTGCCGGCAGTCTCCTCCTCCGCGCGGACGAACGCCTCGAGCGTGCCGGCGGGCAGGTCCTCTCTGCGTCCGATCATCCGGATGCGCACGCCGTGGGCCTGGAGGCTGTCGAGCTCGGACTCGAGCACCTCGACGAAGAGGGACATGAGCAGGGACACCTCGTCGCGGGGACGCGACCAGTTCTCGGAACTGAAGGAGTAGAGCGTGAGGCACCCCACGCCCAGTTCGATCGCGGCGGCGATAGCCTCGCGCACCGACGCCGCCCCGGCGCGGTGACCGGCCACTCGAGGTAGTCGTCGCCGGGACGCCCAGCGTCCGTTGCCGTCCATGATGACGGCGACGTGCGCGGGCACGCGTTCCGGGTCGAGAGCGGTGGCTTTCTCCCGAGCGGACCCCGTCTCCCAGAACGGCGCGGCGTCTGACGGTCCGGGCACGGGCTAGACCTCCATGATCTCCGCTTCTTTGTTGGACAGGAGGTCGTCGATGTCCGCCGTATGCGCGTCGGTCATCTCCTGGATCTCCGCCTCGGCCCGGTGGAGATCGTCCTGGCTGATCTCGTGATCCTTCTCGGCGGCCTTGTGGCGCTCGTTCGCATCTCGGCGAATGTTGCGGATCGCGACGCGCGCCTCCTCCGCATAGGTCCGGCAGAGCTTGACGAGTTCGACCCGCCGCTCCTCCGTGAGCGGCGGGAACGGCACGCGGATGAGCTGGCCGTCGTTCGACGGGTTGAGACCCAGGTCAGAGGCGAGGATCGCCTTCTCGATGTTGCCTATGGAGGACGGGTCGTATGGCTGGACCACCAAGAGCTGCGACTCAGGCGCGTTGACTGACGCGAGCTGCAGGAGCGGTGTGAGTTGGCCGTAGTAGTCGACCTGCACCTTCTCGAGTATCGCCGCAGAGGCCCGGCCCGTTCGCACGGTCGTGAACTCGTGCTGCAGAGCCTGCACCGTCTTGTCCATGCGCTCCCCGGTGTCTCGCTTGACCTGTTCGATCATCTGCCGCCTCCCTTGACGATGGTGCCGACGCGCTCTCCTCTGAGAGCGCGCTCGATATTGCCCGGGACCTCCATGTTGAAGACCATGATCGGGAGGTCGTTGTCCATTCCGAGCGAGATAGCCGTGGCGTCCATGACCTTGAGGCCCCTCTGAAGCACCTCGATGTAGTCGAGCTCGTCGAACTTCTTCGCGTCGGGGTTCTCTTTCGGATCCGCATCGAAGACGCCGTCTACCTTCGTGGCCTTCATGATGCAGTCGGCGCCGATCTCCAGCGCTCTGAGGGCGGCCGTCGTGTCCGTGGTGAAGTACGGAGCCCCTGTGCCAGCCGCAAAGATGACGACGCGGCCCTTCTCGAGGTGCCTGATGGCGCGCCGACGGATGTACGGCTCGGCCACGGACTGCATGTCGATGGCCGACATGACGCGCGTATACACGCCGAGCTTCTCCAGCACTTCCTGCAGCGCCAGCGCGTTCATGACGGTCGCCAGCATACCGATGTAGTCAGCCTGTGCCCTGTCCATCCCCTTGGTCGCCGCGGTGAAGCCCCGGAAGATGTTGCCGCCGCCCACGACAATGGCGACCTCCACGCCGGCCTTGCTGACCGTGCGGACCTGCTCCGCGAGTGCGCCGATCACGACAGGATCGATGCCGTAGCCCACCTCGCCCATGAGCGCCTCACCGGACAGCTTCAGAAGGACGCGCCGGTACTTGTAGTCCTCGTTCGCCTCGTGTTCCACGCTCGCTGAACCCCCTCCTACGCTCGCCGTCCAGCATAGCCACAAACCGAAGGCCGACGCCACAGGCGCCGGCCTTCGTAACCCAGACGTATACGGACCCGTCGCTCGCTCAGCAGCTCGCGCCGCCTCCCGCGATCTCGAATCGCGCGAATCGCGCGATGCTCATGTTCTCGCCGAGCTTCGAGACCATCTCACCGAGGAGCTCCTCGACGGTGATATCGGGATTCTTGACGAAGGGCTGCTCGAGGAGACAGATCTCCTTGTAGTACTTCTCGAGACGCCCCTCGGCGATCTTGGCCTGGATGTTCTCCGGTTTGCCGGTCTCGGCGGCCTGCGCCATGTAGATGCTGGTCTCGTGTTCGACGACGTCCTCGGGGACCTCATCTCGAGAGACGCACGCGGGATTCGACGCCGCGATGTGCATGGCGACGTCCTTCGCGAATCCCTGGAAATCCTCGTTGCGGGCCACGAAGCCCGTTTCGCAGTCGACCTCGACGAGTACGCCGATCCTGCCGCCCGCGTGGATGTAGCTCGACACGGTTCCCTCGTTGGTGGCACGTCCCGCCTTCTTGGCGAGGTCGGCAAGACCCTTCGTGCGCAGAACGTCGACAGCCTGGTCTAGGTCGCCGTCGGTCTCCTTGAGCGCCGCCTTGCAGTCCATCATCCCGGCCCCGGTGCGCTCCCGGAGCTCCTTGACCATCGCTGCGGTGATCTCCATCTCTAGGTGACTCCCTTCGTCGGCGCGCACGCGACGCGCCGGTGCATGCCTTCGACCCCCCAGGCCGGGCCGGCGCGGCGGTCACTCCGCCGGTGCAGGATCCCCTTCTGCCGCATCCATCTGCTCGGTCGCGTCGAGTTCGGTCTCGCGACCTTCCTGCATGACCTCGCCGGAGGACTCGACCTCGACCTCAGAGACCGTCTCGGCCTCCGCGTTCGCTACGGCTTCGGCAGCTTCCGCTGCGACCTCGCCGACAGCGGCATCCGCTGCAGGTGCTGGAACGCTCTCTGCCACGAGGTCCGCTTTCGGGACCACGGTCGGCTGCGGAGTGGACGGGGTCGAGTCGACGGCCGTGCCGTCGTGCATGAGCTTGCCTTCGAGCGCCGCGTCGCCGAGCACTCGGCACATGAGGTTGACAGAGCGGATAGCGTCGTCGTTGCCAGGGATGACGTAGTCCACCTCGTCGGGGTCGCAGTTCGTGTCCACGAGCGCCACGATCGGGATCGTGAGCCGCCGCGCCTCCGCGACGGGGATCGCTTCCTTCTTCGTGTCGACCACGAAGATCGCCGCGGGCAGGTCGCCCATCTCGCGGATGCCCGAGAGGTTGCGGTCGAGCTTCTCCCGCTCGGCCTCGAGCTTGAGGACCTCCTTCTTGGGCAGAAGGTCGTAGTCGCCCTCGTCGCGCATGCGTTCGAGTTCGACGAGCCGGACGATGCGCTTGCGGATAGTCACCCAGTTGGTGAGCATGCCGCCCAGCCAGCGCTGGTTCACGTACGGCTGCCCCGAGCGGAGCGCCTCGCGCTCGACGGCTTCCTGGGCCTGTTTCTTCGTCCCGACGAAGAGGACCTTGCCGCCGCGCGACGTGATGTCGCGGACGAAGCGGTAGGCGCGCTCGACTTCTCTCAGCGTGCGCTGAAGATCGACGATGTAGATCCCGTTGCGCTCCGTGAAGATGTACGGAGCCATCTTGGGGTTCCATCGGCGGGTCTGGTGTCCGAAGTGGACACCCGCCTCCAGCAGCTCTTTCATGGCGACAGCGGGCATGGTCGGTCACTCTCCTTCGGTTTCATGCCTCCGCCCGCGTCATCCCCTGTGGGCGCCACCGCATATGCGGCACCGGGCACCCGGGTCGGCGGACGTGCGTGTTCAGAGCCTGCAGATTGTACCACAGGAGATGGCCTGGTCAACGGCGCATTGGGACCGGCTGGCGTCGCTCGCGCGAGGGTACAGGAACGTCCGAGCCAGGCCTAGAACTCTCTTCCGCACGACGGGCCGTGCGCCTCGTACGGTCCCGGCTCGCAGGGCTTGGATGCGAGTTCGAGGGTCATCGTGATAGATGCGGCGCAGGAGCTCGGTGTCGTCCACGGGGAGGACGGTCTCCCCGTCATCGGACCCTTGCCGGCTGTCACCTTGATGGCGTCGACGCGAGCGAAGCGTGGAGTCTCGCTCGTAGTCGCAGGACCGCCTTCGTGTGCAACTGGCTCACCCTCGACTCAGTCACCCCGAGGATCTCCCCGATCTCCTTCAAGGTCAGTCCTTCGTAGTAGTAGAGCGCGATCACCGTCTTCTCGCGGTCTGGCAGCCTCTCGATAGCCTCCGCGAGGATGTCCTTCATCTCGACGCTCTCGAAGAGCTCGACCGGATTGGGAGCCGCGTCGTCGGCGACGGTGTTCAGGAGCGACGAGCTGTCCTCGCGGTCCGTGCCGCTCGGCCAGAGCTCCTCGCAGGAGATCACGGTCGTGTAGGAGAGCTTGGTGAAGATGTTGTGCAGGTCCTTCTCGGAGATGTCGAGCTCCTTCGCGAGCTCGGCGTCGCTCGGCTCGCGCCTGAGCCGACCCTCGAGTGTGATGTAGGCGCGCTCGATCTCGCGAGCTTTGGCCCGGACGGACCGAGGCACCCAGTCCAGCGCTCTGAGCTCGTCGAGGATCGCGCCCTTGATGCGAGCGATCGCATAGGTCTCGAACTTGATCCCGCGTTCGAGATCGAACTTCTCGATGGCGTCGATGAGGCCGAAGATGCCGTACGAGATCAGGTCGCCCCCCTCCACGGACTGTGGGAGGTTGGCCGATATCCTGCCGGCGACGTACTTCACCAGCGGGGAGTAGTTGAGGATGAGGTGCTCTCGGGCGTCGGCGTCGCCCGTGCCTTTGTATTCTTCCCAGAGGGAAGTGACGTCGGTGCGGGACTCTCGATTCATCCGGAGGCTCCCCTGCTGCAGCTACGCTCTCGGATGGGCGCCGCCGTGCGTCTTTCGAAGCCGCGCCGTACTCACGTGAGTATAAATCTGCGTGGTAGACAGCGCAATGTGACCCAGCAGCTCCTGCACGGATCTGAGGTCGGCCCCCCGTTCCAGAAGATGGGTGGCGAAGGTGTGCCTGAGCATGTGTGGCGTCACGGCGGCACTCTCCGCCGTACGACTCACGTGCTTGTCGATGAGCCGACGCACACCGCCGGGCGTCAGGCGGGTACCGCTGCGATTCAGGAACACGGCGTCGGGCTCTCTCCCTTTGTCGAGCGCCGGGCGGCCCGCCCCGAGGTACGCACGCAGGCGCTCGACGGCACGGCGATGGACGGGCACGATGCGCTCGCGGGACCCCTTGCCGAGCACCCTGACGGCGCCGTCGGCGAAGTCCACGTCCTCGATGTCCAGCCCCGTGAGCTCGCTGACGCGGATCCCCGTCGCGTAGAGGAGCTCTAGTATGGCCCGGTCTCGGAGACCGGCCGGCGTGTCGTCGGGCGGTGTTTCCAGGAGCGCATCGAGCACGCGGGGAGACACCGTCCTCGGAAGGCGCGGCGACTTGCGCTGACTGGACAGCACGGTGGCGGGGTTCTCCTCGAGCCTCCCCCGTTCGACCTCTGACGCATAGAAGGATCTCACCGAGGAGAGTCTCCGAGCGAGCGTGGTCCTGGCGTAGCCGGCACGTTGCTGCTCGGCCAGATAGATCCTGAGATCACGGTGTGTCAGAGCCAGCGGGTCATGGCCGTGCCGCTCAGCCCACTCGCCGAACACACGCAGGTCAGCGGCGTAGGCGCGGATCGTGTGCGGAGACAGGCCGCGCTCGACGCGGAGCCTGACGAGGAAGCCATCCACCCGCAGCGCGAAGTCTCCGGTCACGCTCACGGGAGGTCCTGTCGTCCCGACAGTGCGGTCGTGTGCCTCGAGCAGTCGAGCAGGTCGGAGCGCTCGGTCGCGTGCGCGCGGAGCGCCTCGTTCGCTCGCGACGCGTAGGCCTCGTAGCGTCTCCTTTTGCCGCTGACGGGCGGATCCAGCGGTGGGACGAGCCCGAAGTTGACGTGCATCGGCTGATACGGCGACGTCTCCGGATCCGTGGCATACGCTACGAGGGCGCCGAGGACGGTCTCGTTCGGGAGGATGAAGGCGGGCCTCCCGAGGCGCGTCGCCGCGAGGTTGACACCGGCAAGCAGACCGGTAGCCGCCGCCTCGAGGTAGCCCTCGGTGCCCGTGAGCTGGCCCGCGACCCAGACGCGTGGGTGTGCCCTCAGACGCAGCGAGGCGTCCAGGAGCCGGGGAGCGTCCAGGAAGGTGTTGCGATGCATGACGCCGTAGCGGACGAACTCGGCGTCGGCGAGAGCTGGGACCATGCGGAAGACGCGGCGCTGCTCCCCGAAGGTGAGGTTGGTCTGGAAGCCGACGAGGTTGTACGCGCTCGCCTCGGAGTTCTCGGCGCGGAGCTGGACCACCGCGAAGGGACGCGCACCCGTCCGCGGATCCTCGAGGCCCACCGGCTTCATCGACCCGAAGGTGAGGGCGTCGTGGGCGCGACGCGCGGTCTCCTCCACGGGTTCGCACCCGGCGAAGAGCTCGCGTCCTTCGAAGGACCGCGCGACGACCCGCTCCGCCGATACGAGCGCTTCCCGGAAGGCTGTGAACTCCTCCTCGTCGAGTGGGCAGTTCACGTAGTCGGCGCCCCCGCCTTTGCCGTACCTCGAGGCCGCGAAGGACCTCTCGGGGTCCACGCTGTCCGCGTCCACGATCGGCGAGGCGGCGTCGAAGAAGGCCAGGCGCTCCGGTCCTGCGAGCTCTGAGAGCGCACCCTCGAAGGCATGGGAGGTGAGGGGTCCGGTGGAGACGACGACATCACCTACGGGGACGGCGGTCTCCTCGCGTCGCTCGACCGACACGAGCGGATGGGACGAGATGCGGCGCGTGACCTCACGAGAGAAGCGCTCTCGGTCGACCGCGAGGGCGCTTCCCGCGGGGATGGCCGTGTCGCGGGCGACCGACAACACGATGCTGCCGAGAGTCTCGAGTTCGCGCTTGAGCGCGCCCGCTGCGGTGTCGGGGTCCTCTCCCTTGAGGGAGTTCGAGCACACGAGCTCCGCGAAATCGCCCGTCTTGTGGGCGGGCCCCATGACTCGCGGGCGCATCTCCACGAGCCGGACCGGGACGCCGCGCGATGCGAGCTGCCAGGCCGCCTCACTACCAGCGAGCCCGGCACCGACCACGACCGCGGTCTCCCGCACGCGACCTCCCGTTTCGGCCCCGACCTTCCGGGTGCATCTTAGCGCAGCCGGCGGCCTCGACAAGAGTGTCGCGAGGCTCCGACGTCTATCGATCGGGGCGTCGGCCGGCCCCGTAGCGTCCGTCGGGATAACGGGCGACCCTGCCTTGCGCCTCCAGGAGCGCGATTCGACGGAGGACTTCGACGATGTCCATCGCAAGGGCGCGCGCGAGGGAATCCGGCGACATGGGATCGGCCAGCAATGCACGCTCGACGGGGTCCGACGCCTGCCGTCCCCCCTCCTGGGAGGCGATGGGCGAACCGAGGAGAAGCCCGGACGCGGCCAGCGCGTCCTCCAAATCGTCCTCGCTGGTGATGGGTGTGGCTCCTTGGCGGATGAGGCGGTCGGTGCCTGCGGACCCGACCGAGAAGATGGAGCCGGGGACCGCGAGGACCTCCCTTCTGGCCTCCAACGCGTGGTCCGCCGTGGAGAACGTCCCGCTCGGCAGG
>JAUVQN010000139.1 GCA_030598125.1 Coriobacteriia bacterium
GACTCGATCACCGTCGCGCCCGCGCAGACACTCACCGATCGCGAGTACCAGGTCATGCGCGACGCGTCCCTGGATATCCTGCGGGAGATCGGCGTGGAGACCGGCGGATCCAACGTGCAGTTCGCGGTCGACCCCGAGACCGGTCGCATGGTCGTCATCGAGATGAACCCGCGCGTGTCCAGGAGCTCCGCGCTCGCGTCCAAAGCCACCGGCTTCCCGATCGCCAAGATCGCGGCGAAGCTCGCCGTCGGCTACACCCTCGACGAGATCCCGAACGACATCACACGCGAGACGCCTGCCTGCTTCGAGCCATCGATCGACTACACCGTGGTGAAGGTGCCCCGGTGGGCCTTCGAGAAGTTCCCCGGCACCGATGCAAACCTCACCACCAAGATGAAGTCGGTGGGCGAGGCGATGGCGATCGGCCGCACGTTCAAGGAGGCGCTCGGCAAGGCCGTGCGCTCGCTCGAGATCGACCGGGACGGCCTCGGCGCCGACGGCAAGGACGAGTTCGACGAGCGGAACTTCGAGCGCTACCTCACGACCCCTACCGAGCACCGGCTCTTCTACCTCGCGGAGGCGTTCCGCCGGGGCGCCACGACCGAGTCGCTCCACGAGCTCACGCGGATCGACCCCTGGTTCCTCGACCAGATAGCGCAGTCGATCGAGATCGAGCGCTCGCTCGCGGACCGCGGTCTCGACGACCTCACCGCCGAGGAGGTCCGCGAGGCGAAGCGCGCGGGTCTCTCCGACGCGCAGATCGCGCACCTCACATCCTCGACCGAGGCTGAGACCCGAGCCCGGCGTCTCGAGCTCGGCGTCGTCGCGACGTTCAAGTCGGTGGACACGTGCGCGGCCGAGTTCGCCGCCGAGACCCCGTACTACTACAAGACGTACGAAGAGGAGTCGGAGGTCCGAGACACCGACCGCGAGAAGGTGATGATCCTCGGCGCCGGCCCCAACCGCATCGGGCAGGGCATCGAGTTCGACTACTGCTGCGTGCACGCGGCGTACGCGCTGTCGGACGAGGGCTACGAGACCATCATGGTCAACTGCAACCCCGAGACGGTCTCGACAGACTACGATACGTCGGACCGGCTCTACTTCGAACCGCTCACCTTCGAGGACGTCATGGACGTGTGCGAGGCGGAGCGCCCCTACGGCGTGATCGTGACCCTCGGCGGGCAGACGCCGCTCAAGCTCGCGCACGCGCTGGAAGACGCGGGCGTCCCGATCCTCGGCACGAAGCCCGAGGCCATCGATCTCGCCGAGGACCGCCGGCGCTTCTCCGATGTGCTCGACCGACTCGGCATCGCGTATCCCTCCGCCGGCACCGCGTACACGAAGGAGGAGGCGCTCGAGGTGGCGCGCCGGATCGGGTTCCCGCTGCTCGTCCGCCCGTCCTACGTGCTCGGCGGCCGGGCGATGGTGATCGCCTACGACGAGACGTACCTCGAGCGCTACATGGACCAGGCGGTGAGCGTGAGTCCCGACCACCCGGTCCTGCTCGACAAGTTCCTCGAGGGTGCCATCGAGGTCGACGTGGACTGTGTCTGCGACGGCGAGGACGTGTACGTCGGCGGCGTGATGGAGCACATCGAAGAGGCCGGTATCCACTCCGGGGACTCGGCCTGCGCCATCCCGTTCTACTCCCTCGGTGAGGAGATGGTCGAGCGCATCAAGGAGCACGCTCGCTCGCTCGCCCGCGCGCTCGAGGTGCACGGTTTCATGAACGTCCAGTTCGCGGTGAAGGACGAGTCCGTCTACGTGATCGAGGTGAACCCTCGCGCAAGCAGGACGGTCCCCTTCGTGAGCAAGGCGACGGGCGTACCGCTCGCGAAGGTCGCCGCGCTCGTCATGGCGGGACGCTCGCTCGCCGACATGGGTCTGCCCGAGGAGGGCCGGGAGCTCGGCCACTTCTCGGTGAAGGAAGCCGTCATGCCGTTCGGCCGCTTCCCCGGCACCGACACCGTGCTGGGTCCCGAGATGAAGTCCACGGGCGAGGTGATGGGCGCGGCCAGCGACTTCCCGGCGGCGTATGCGAAGTCTCAACTCGCCGCGGAGGGATCACTCCCTTCGGAAGGGACCGTGTTCATCTCCGTGTGCGACCGCGACAAGCGTGCGATCGTGGGCGTGGCGAAGCACCTGCAGATGCTCGGCTACGACATCCTCTCGACGCGGGGCACCGCTCGGATCCTCAGGTCCTCGGGCGTGAAGGTCGAGGAGGTCCACAAGGTGCACGAGGGGCGACCCAACATCGTGGACTCGCTCAAGAACGGCGACGTCCAGCTGGTCATCAACACGCCGTTCGGACGCGACACGCGCTCCGACGGCTACCACATCCGCACGGCTGCGAGCAATCATCGCGTGCCCAATATCACCACGGTGCCTGCGGCGCAGGCTATCGTGCAGGCGCTCGAGGCGATGCGCGACGGGGACAGGCTCGAGGTCTTCGCGCTGCAGGACTTCGACTCCTGGAAGCTCGCGGTGGGGGAGGCCGCGCGGGTGTGACGGGCGACCGGCCCCCCCGCATCGTCGAACGGCTCGACGTGGTCGCGAACGACCGCCTCGCCGAGGGGATCGGGCTCGTCACCCTCGACTCACCGCGCATCGCCCGCGACGTCGCGCCCGGCCAGTTCGTGCACGTCCGCGTGGACGCGGACTCGTCCTCCATCCTTCGCCGTCCCTTCTCCGTGCACCGCGTCCTGGACCGGCGCATCCAGCTCCTCTACCAGGTGCTCGGCGCAGGTACGCGAGCGCTGTCCGAGAAGAGGCCCGGTGACGCCATGGACGCCGTGGGGCCGCTCGGTCGCGGGTTCGACGTGCCCGAAGACGCCGCGCACGCCCTCCTCGTCGCGGGTGGTCTCGGTGTCGCGCCGCTGGTGTTCCTCGCGGAGGAGTTGGCGGAGCGCGGCGTGGCCGCCACCGTCGCGTATGGAGCGCCTACGAGCGAACGCCTCGTGGCGCGTGGCGCACTCGAGGCGTCGGCCAGAAGGGTCGAGGTCGCCACCGATGACGGATCCGCGGGATCGGGGGGCCTCGTCACCCAGCTCGTCGCCCCGCTCATCGAGGACGACTCGCCGGATGTCGTGTTCGCGTGCGGTCCAGAGCCGATGTCGCGTGCGGTGGCCGAGGCGGCGGCCGAGTCCGGGATCGCCTGCCAGGTCTCGCTGGAACGGCTCATGGCGTGTGGGGTCGGGGCGTGCCTGAGCTGCGTGGTGACGACGCGTGAGGGACGCGCGTGTGTGTGTGTGGACGGCCCGGTGTTCGATGCGGCGGATGTCGCCTGGGATGGACGGGGGACCGCATGGACCTCGACCTGAGCGTGAACGTCGGTGGCGCGCGTCTTCGCAACCCCGTGGTGACGGCGTCGGGGACGTTCGGTTCCGGCCGGGACTACGCTGACCTGGTGGACCTGTCGCGACTGGGGGCGGTCGTGACGAAGGGCGTGAGTCTCGAGCCGTGGGCGGGCAATGCGCCGCCGAGGATGGCGGAGAC
>JAUVQN010000037.1 GCA_030598125.1 Coriobacteriia bacterium
AGGGTACATCGAGGCCGCTGAGGAGATGATCGAGGAAACGTCCACCGAATCGGCGCGCTGGACCGTGGTCGAGGGCCAAGACAAGTACTACGCCCGCGTGAAGGTGCTGCGCGAGGTCGCCCGGGCACTGCGCGCGGCCGTGGACGAGGAGGGGTTCGGGCACCCACCGGTCGACGACTGCCCGCCGAACGAGACGGGCGGGATGCGCAGCTCGCTGCGCAGCTAGGGGAATCGGGATGCGAGGACGAATCTACACGCGCAAGGGCGACGACGGGACGACGTCGCTCGTCGGCGGAGGACGGATCCGCAAGAACAGCATGCGCGTCGAGGCGTACGGGACCGTCGACGAGCTCAACTCCCATGTGGGGCTCGCCCGGGCCGGCGTCGCCGACGAGATCCTCGAGCGGCGCCTCGCCTTCATCCAGCAACGGCTGTTCAACTGCTCCAGCAGCCTCGCCACGCCGCCCGGTGCGATCTCCGGGCACACGCCTCAGGTCAGCGAGGCCGACGTCGAGATGCTCGAGGCCTGGATCGACGAGATGACGGACGCCAGCGGCGATTTGGACCACTTCGCCGTCGAGAACGGCTCCGATGCCGCGGCCCGCCTCCACGTCGCCCGCGCAATCACCCGCCGCGCGGAGCGCGCCATCCTCGATCTCGATGAGATCGAGCACGTGGACGACGTCGTGCGCAAGTTCGTCAACCGGCTCTCCGACTTCCTGTTCGCGTCGGCACGCTACGTGAACGCGCTGGACGGCGTCGAAGAGCAGGCCTGGGATCCCCAGGCGGAGCCGCCCGCCTAGAGGCGGGAGCGGGACTGGTCTAGGTCCTCTCGCGGCTAGTAGCGATTCGCGCCGCCCACGAGCTCCTTCACGACCCTCGGGTCCGCCAGCGTCGAGATGTCGCCGAAGGCCTGGACGTCCGTCTCCCCCGCCGCGATCTTCCGGAGTATCCTCCGCATGATCTTGCCCGAACGGGTCTTGGGCATGTCGTGCGTGAACTGGATGTGATCCGGCGTCGCGATCGGGCTGATGACCTTGCGGACGTGCCCGACGAGTATCTTCGCCATGTCCTCGCTGGGCATCTCGCCGTCCCTCAGGGTCACGTACGCGAAGATGCCCTCGCCATTCACGTCGTGCGGGAACCCGACGACCGCCGCCTCCGTGACCGTCTCGTGGCTCACGAGCGCGCTCTCCACCTCCGCCGTCCCGAGCCGGTGGCCCGACACGTTGATGACATCGTCCACGCGGCCCAGCAGCCAGTAGTAGCCGTCCTCGTCCACCCGCGCGCCGTCGCCGGTGAAGTAGCGTCCCGGGAAGCGCTCGAAGTAGACCTCGCGCATCCGCACATGCTCGGGATCCCCCCACGTGCCGCGGAGCATGCCAGGCCACGGCTCCTTGATCGTCAGGTACCCGCCCTCGCCAGCATCGGCCCTCGATCCGTCCTCCCGAACGACCTCGGGATCCACACCGAAGAAGGGGACCGTCGCCGATCCCGGCTTCAGCGGCACCGCCCCGGGGAAGGGCGTGATGAGGAACCCGCCCGTCTCCGTCTGCCAGTACGTGTCGACGATCGGGCACCGGCCCTTGCCGATCTCCTCGTGGTACCACTCCCAGACCTCGGGGTTGATGGGCTCACCGACCGTGCCCAGCAGCCTCAGGGACGACAGATCGTAGCGGCCCGCCCACCCCTCACCGAACCGCATCAGCGCGCGGATGGCGGTCGGCGCGGTGTAGAACGTGTTCACCTGGTATTTCTCGGCGATCGCCCAGAAGCGGCCCGGATCCGGATAGGTCGGCGTCCCTTCGAACATGAGCGTCGTGGCACCCGCGGCGAGCGGACCGTATACGATGTAGGAGTGCCCGGTGATCCAGCCGATGTCGGCCGTGCACCAGTAGACGTCCTCGTCGCGATAGTCCATGACCGTCTGGAAGGAGTACATCGTGAAGAGGAGATAGCCGGCGGTCGTGTGGAGCACGCCCTTCGGCTTCCCCGTGGAGCCGGACGTGTAGAGGATGAAGAGCGGGTCCTCGGAGTCCATCGGGACGGCGTCGCACGGCTTGCGGACCTCGGGCGCGCTGATCTCCTGGTGCCACCAGGTGTCGCGTCCCGGCTCCATGTCCACGTCACCGTGTCCGCGCGCGACCACGATGCACGCCTCGATGGTCGGGCACTCGAACATCGCTTCGTCCGCCGCCGCCTTGAGCGCCACCTTCCGACCCCCGCGCACGCCCTCGTCCGCCGTGAGCAGCAGCTTGGCGCCGCAGTCCTGGATCCGGCCCTTGAGCGCGGAGGCGGAGAAGCCGCCGAAGACGATCGAGTGGATCGCACCGATCCGGGC
Source organism: Coriobacteriia bacterium (assembly GCA_030598125.1). Classification (GTDB taxonomy): domain Bacteria; phylum Actinomycetota; class Coriobacteriia; order Anaerosomatales; family JAUVQN01; genus JAUVQN01. Next base: position 2,342 of record JAUVQN010000037.1, read on the forward strand.
GCAGGCGAGCATCGCGATAGCGAGCTCCGGGATCATCGGCATGTAGATGGCGACGCGGTCGCCCTTCTCCACGCCCTTCTTCTTGAGGACGTTGGCGAACCGCGAGACCTCGTAGTGGAGCTGCTGGTACGTGTAGGTCTGCGTGCGGCCGTCGTCGCTCTCCCACACGAGCGCGGCCTTGTTCCTCCGCCACGTCCCGAGGTGCCGATCGAGGCAGTTCGCGGCGACGTTGAGCTTCCCGCCGTCGAACCACGTGTAGTCGAGGTCCTCGAACCCGCCGGATCGCACCGTCTCGAAGGGCTCCATCCAGTCCAGGAGCTCGTTGGCACGCTCCGCCCAGAAGTCCTCGGTGCGCTCGACGGAGCGCTCGTACAGCTTCCCGTACTGGTCCAGCGACCCGATCTGGGCGCGCGCGGAGAAATCGGAAGGCGGCATGACGACGCGGCCCTCCTCGCCCAGATGCTCGATCGTCTTCTCCCCGCCTGTCTCGTCAGGCATGGTCCCTCCCGTCTCGCCGCTACGCGCCGGCGTTGTGAGTCCGGCGTGCGCGTGCTGCGCGGGCCCTCGCCCCCGCGTGATGAAGATACCCGAAGCGGCCTGGTTCCCTGCGCTATAATCGGAAACCCGTCCCCGGGTTTCAGGACGCCGATGGGAAGCGATCCGGCACGCAAATACGATCGGCTCCGTTCTCGCGTCGAGAACCTCGGCAGCGTGCTGGTGGCCTACTCCGGCGGGGTCGATTCCACACTCCTCGCGTTCACCGCTCATGCGGTGCTCGGTGACGCCTGCCTCGCCGTCCTGGCGCGCTCCGACACGCATCCGGAGAGCGAGGCCTCGTGCGCAAGGCAGGTCGCGAGCCAGCTCGGGTTCCACCTCCTCGAGGTGGAGACGCACGAGCTGACGGACTCGCACTTCCGCGAGAACTCGCCGGAGCGCTGCTACCACTGCAAGGCCGAGATGTTCGGGATGCTGCGCACCGTCGCCGACGCGCGCGGCCTCGCGGCCGTCGCCGACGGGTCCATCGCAGACGATCTTTCCGAGCACCGCCCCGGCCGCCGAGCAGCACAGGAGTTCGGCGTGGTGAGTCCGCTCTTGGACGCGGGACTCCACAAGCAGGAGGTCCGCCAGGTCGCGGAGATGCTCGGGTTGCCCAACTGGGACAAGCCGAGCATGACATGCCTCGCGACCCGCTTCCCATACGGCCAAGAGATCACGGAGGAGCAGCTGGTCCGCGTGGGGACGGCCGAAGAGCGCCTTCGCAACCTCGGTCTCAAGCAGTTCCGTGTCCGCTCGCACGGCGATCTGGCACGCGTCGAGGTAGAGCCCGAGGAGATGACGTACGCCTTCGAGATACGCGACGCGATCGCCCGCGCCATGCGCGAGTCGGGGTTCGCCTACGCGGCCCAGGATCTCGAAGGGTACCGCTCAGGCAGCTGTGACGAGGCCCTTTCCGCAGGGTAGCGCTCGGGCCCCGACGCCTCAGGCGAGAAGCTCCCCCAGCGCCGCGCGGACGGCCGCGGGACCGCGCTCGAGCAGCCGCGACATCGTGAGTTCTTGCTCGACGAGAATCCTCGTCACGAACGGCCGAGACGTCTCGATGATGTCGATTCCCGGGTAGAGCGCCCGCGCGACACCCTCCACGGTCACGAGCGACTTCACCAGGAGCCCGTACCCGACGGGGATCTCGACCCCGTAGTCCCCGAGGAGCGACAGGAACCCCTTTCCGAAGTGACGCACGTCCCGCTCGTCCGCGAGCGTGCGGTCCATGAGCGCACCGAGGTCCCTGGCGAGCGCATCGCGCTGTTCCGGCGGCACCTCCACTCCCAGCTCGGACGAGGCGCGCAGCGCGCGGTCGGGATCTCGAAAGACGAGCGCGGCGAGCACGTGTGCGATGTGGCGTCGCTCGTCGGGCGTCACGATACCCACGATGCCGAAGTCCAGATACGCGATGCGATCGTCCGGGGTCACGAAGAGGTTCGCGGGGTGCAAGTCGGCATGGTAGCGCCCGTGGACGAGCACCTGGCGCATGAACGCGGTCGCGCCGTGTTCCGCGAGACCGTACGCGTCGACCCCGGCTCTTCTCGCCTCGTCGAGCTCCGAGAGCCGCCAGCCCTCCAGATACTCCATCGTGAGCACGCGCCGGGTCGTGCGACCCCACGCGACCGTGGGGACACGCACCTGCTCGTCGTCGCGGAAGTCGAAGGCGAAGCGGTCCGCAGTGCGACCCTCTTCGCGCATGTCGAGCTCCCGGCCGAGCGAGCGCTCGAACTCCTCGATGAACGCGGCGAGCGTCCATCCCTCGCGGGGACGGACGATGGCGAGGCGTCGCGCGAGGCGGCGGCTGAGCTCGAGGTCGCCCGTGATGGCGGCACGCACTCCGGGCTTGAGCACCTTCACAGCCACGACCGTGCCTGCGGCGAGCGCAGGGCCCCACGCGACCGGCGAGTCCGCGCGGAGCCGTGCGCGATGGACCTGCGCGACCGACGCGGACGCCACGGGAACGGGATCGAGATCGTCGAACAGCTCGTCCACCGGCCGGGCGAACTCGTCCTCGATGACCTCGCGTATCGCTTCGAAGGGAGCGGGCGCGACCGAGTCCTGCAGCGCCGAGAGCTCGAAGACGAGCTCGGAGGAGAAGACGTCGGGCCGCACGGACATCATCTGCCCGAGCTTGATGAAGGCGGGACCGAGTTCCTCGAAGGCGAGCCGCGTCTCCCGCGCGAACGCCTCGCGCCGGCGCGTCCCTCCCCGGAGCCCAAGACCCGAGTCGACCGACGCGCGGCCCCACCGGCGCGCGAACACGGATGCGATCTCGCGGGAACGCGACGGCATCGCTACTCGCCACCGCCCGACCCGCTCAGCTTGCGAGCGATGGCGTCGAGCGTCGTCTGCAGCGTCTCCATGCGCCCCTTGAGCTCACCGATCTCGAATCGGATCTCCTCGAGGGCCTCCGCGTCCACGAGCCCCTCCGAGACGGATGCGACATCGCCTCCCGATGTCAGCGCGGTCTTCAGCCGCTCCTTCTCCTCATCCACGAGCGCAGTCAGGCCGTCGACGAACGCGTCGGGGCCGCTCCGCATGCCCTCCACGCCCGTCTCCCGGCCGCGCTCGACCGCGGCCTTGAGCCCCTCGTCGGCCATCTCGTGCACGAGCTGCCACGACGCGAGCAGGCGTATGAGATCGTCCGTCATCCTGTGGCCTCCTACCATGGTTCGTTCCCTACTCCCTGAGCAGCCTCAAACCGTTGAAGATGACGATGAGCGCGACGCCGGTGTCCGCGAAGACGGCCATCCACAGGGAGGCGACGCCGAAGAGCGCCAGCGCGAGCACGACGAGCTTCACCCCGACCGAGAACACGATGTTCTCCACGATGTTCGCGCGAGTCCGCCGCCCGAGACGGAAGAAGCGCGGGAGGAGGCGCAGATCGTCCCTCATGAGCGCGACGTCAGCCGTCTCGAGCGCCGCGTCGGTCCCCGCCGCGCCCATGGCGATCCCTATGTCGGACGCCGCGAGCGCCGGCGCGTCGTTCACGCCGTCCCCCACCATGGCGACCGGGCCCAGCCGGCCGGCGAGCTCGTCCACCGCCACGACCTTGTCGTCGGGCATGAGCTTGGCGCGTATCTCCTCGACGCCGACCTCTTCCGCGATGGCCTCGGCGATGCGCTCACTGTCTCCGGTGAGCATCACCACGTGGCGGATCCCCTCGTCGCGGAGTCCCTCGACGGCCTCACGACTCTCCGGCCGCACCGCGTCGGCCACCCCGATCAGCCCGAGCGCCCGCTCCCCCGAGAAGAGCACCACGACCGTGCGCCCCGCCTCCTCGAGCCGCTCCGCCCCTTCGGCGATCGTGTGGAACGGGACGCCCGCCTCGTGGGCGGCGGTCGGACTGCCGATGCCGTAGGTCACGCCGTCGATGGTCGCTTCGACGCCACGCCCCACCTCGTCCCGGAAGCTCTCCAGGTGACCGACGGTGCCGTCGGTTCCGGCCGCCCTGGCGACGGCGCGCGCCACCGGGTGCGTGGAGCCGGCTTCGAGCGCCCCCGCGCCCTCGAGCACGCGCGACTCGTCCGGCTCGGCGAGCGGGACGACGGCGACGACCTCGGGGCGCCCGCGCGTGAGTGTGCCCGTCTTGTCGAACGCGATCACCTTCGTGTTCGGAGCAGCCTCGAGGTACGCACCCCCTTTGACGAGCACACCGATCCGGGACGCGTTCGTGATCGCAGAGACGACCGCCACCGGCGTGGAGATGACGAGCGCACAGGGACAGGAGACGACGAGCAGCACGAGACTGCGGTAGACCCACTCCTCGAAGCCGCCCCAGTCGGCCCCGCTCAGGATGCCGACGACGGGCGGCACGAGCGCGACGAACGCCGCCAACGCGATGACCGCCGGCGTGTAGTAGCGGGTGAAGCGGTCCACCATCCGCTCGGAGGGCGCCTTGGCGGCCTGGGCCTCTTCGACCAAGTAGATGATGCGAGCGAGCGTCGAGTCCTCGACGAGCGACGTGACCTCGGCCTCCACGAGCCCCTTCACGACGAGACTCCCGCTGTACAGTCGATCGCCCGGTGACTTCGTCACGGGCACCGACTCCCCCGTCACCGGCGACTCGTCGACGACACATTCGCCGTGCGTGACGACAGCGTCGAGCGCCACGCGCTCCCCCCCGCGCACGATCATCGCGTCGCCCGGCACCACCTGCTCGGTGTCGAGCTCCAGCTCCTCGCCGCCGCGCCTGACTCGGGAGCGGACGGGCGCGAGCTCCATGAGCTCTCGGACGGAGCGGCGGGTCTTCACGAGCGCGCGGGCCTCGAGCGCGTTGCCGAGCGCGAAGAGGAAGACGACCATGGCTCCCTCGGCCCACTCTCCGAGCAGCACCGCGCCGATCACGGCGATCGTCATGAGGATGTTCATATCGAGCGTCCGCGCCGAAACGGACGCGACGGCTCGCCGCGCGGTGATCCATCCGCCCGCGACGATGGCAGCCGCGAAGCAGATGACCGACGCGCGTGCCGCCCAGTCGGCGGAGACGGCGCTCAGCAGCCACCCGAGCGCGACGAGCGTGCCGGAGACGGCGACCGAGGACTCGAGGGCGGTGCCGGGGAGCCAGCCGGGGCGTGCCGGCCCGGACTCACCGGCACGCGTCTCCGCCCACAGGGGCTCGATCCCGTATCCCATCCGCCGCACCGCTGACTCGACCTGCGATCGCGGATCCGTCGCCGGGTCGTACTCGACGAGCAGCACGCCAGTCGTGAAGTTGAGCCCGGCCGCGAGCACCCCCTCGAGCTGCGCGACCGACTTGTCGACCGTGGCCGCGCAGTCAGGGCAGTCGAGCCCGCGCACACGGTCCGCTTCGTGCGAGATGCGCTCGGCGATGTCCACACCGGCGCGCTCGGCCGCGGCCTCCAGGTGCTCGGCGGAGAGGACCGCGGCGTCGTACGCGACCGCCACCGTCGCCCTCGCCGGATCGATCTCGACGGACTCGACGCCGTGCATCGAGCCGAGCGCCTCGGACAGCCGCTCGACGCAGTCCGCGCAGTAGGGACCCTCGGGCAGGAGGGCGGGTACGCGGAACTCGTGTGTCTCGAGCTCGCTCATCCGTCCTCCGAAACGTCCGGCGAGGCGTTACACCACGTCGCGGCGCGGGAAGCGGGCGACGGCGATCGCGAACGTCACCTTCCTGACCTCGAGACCGAGGTCCTCCACACCACGGGTCCTGCCGTAGAACTCGGTGAGCTCGTCGCAGCGGATCACGCGCTCCGTGCAGCCCTCCTCAACGCCCCGCCCTCGTGTCCTGCGATGGGCGGCATCGCGCGGACGCGCCGGCTCCCCTCGTCGGATATCGTACTACTTCCCTCGACGCGGCTTCGGCCTGCGCGCGCCCTTCCTGAAGCGCGCGAGAGCCTCCTCCTCGCTCGTCGCCTCGACCTGCGCCCGGAGGCTCACCACCTGGTCACGCAGCCTGGCCGCTCCTTCGAAGTCGAGCGAGTCGGCGGCCGAGGTCATGTCCTCTTCCAGCGAGAGGATGATGCGCGCGAGCTCCTCTCTGGGCATCTCCGCGAGCTCCTTCGCCACGGCCTCCGACGGAGAGAGCCCGGCGTCGGCTTCGCGCACGTACTGCATGATGTCGTTGATCGCCTTGCGGATGGTCTTGGGTTCGATCCCGCGCTCTTCGTTGTAGGCGACCTGCTTGGCGCGGCGACGATTCGTCTCGTCGATCGCGCGCCGCATCGAGTCGGTGACCTTGTCCGCGTACATGATGACCGCGCCCGACACGTTCCTCGACGCACGTCCCGTCGTCTGGATGAGCGACCGGTGGTTCCTCAGGAACCCCTCCTTGTCGGCGTCGAGGATCGCCACGAGGCTCACTTCGGGCAGGTCGAGCCCTTCCCGGAGCAGGTTGATGCCCACAAGACAATCGAACTCGCCGGACCTGAGCTCGGAGAGGATCTCGACGCGCTCGAGCGTGCCGATGTCCGCGTGCAGGTAGCGCGCCCTGACGCCATGTTCCAGCAGGTAGTCGGTGAGGTCCTCGGCCATCCGCTTCGTGAGCGTCGTGACGAGCACGCGCTCGTCCGCCGCCGCCCGCTCCTTCACCTCGCCGATGAGGTCGTCGATCTGCCCCTCGGACGGCCGCACCTCGATCTCGGGGTCCACGAGCCCCGTCGGGCGGATGATCTGCTCCGCGACCCGCTCGCTCGTCTCCAACTCGAAGTCGCCCGGCGTGGCCGAGACGTAGACGACCTGCGGCGCGCGCTCCTCGAACTCGCCGAACGTGAGCGGCCTGTTGTCGAGCGCGCTGGGCAGGCGGAACCCGTGCTCCACGAGCGTCATCTTGCGCGAACGGTCCCCTTCGTACATGCCGCGAAGCTGCGGCACGGTGACGTGCGACTCGTCGATGATGCAGACGAAGTCCTCCGGGAAGTAGTCCAAGAGGCAGTTGGGCGGCTCGCCGGGCTCGCGGCCGTCCATGTGGAGCGAGTAGTTCTCCACGCCCTTCACGCTCCCGAGCTCCTCCAGCATCTCGAGATCGTAGGAGGTACGCATCTCGAGCCGCTGCGCCTCCAGGAGCTTGCCCTGCTCCTTGAGCTCGACGAGCCGCTGCCGCAGCTCCTCCTGGATCGTCACGAGCGCGCGCTCCAGCTTGTCGCGGCGCGTCACGTAGTGGGTCGCCGGCCACACCGGCAGCGTCTCGAAGCCGACGAGGACCTCGCCGGTGACCGGGTCGATCTCCTCGATCGCCTCCACGTCGTCCCCGAAGAAGGCGACCCGTACGGGTCGCTCCGAGTACCACGGGAGTATGTCCACCGAGTCGCCTCGCACCCGGAACGTGCCGCGCGAGAGCTCGTAGTCGTTCCGGTCGTACTGCATCTCCACCAGGTCGCGGATGAATTCGTCCCGGTCGAGCGTCCCGCCCTTCTCGAGCATGACGGCCGTGCCCGCGTAGTCCTCCGGCGAGCCGATGCCGTAGATCGCCGAAACGCTCGCC
>JAUVQN010000156.1 GCA_030598125.1 Coriobacteriia bacterium
AGGTACTCGGTGACGTAGGAGCCGTCCTCGGCGAGCCTCTCCACGATCCTCGCGGCCATCTTCTCGTCGACGCTCGGGTAGAAGACGCCGTCCGGTGCGATCACGACGACGGGTCCTCGCTCGCAGAGGCCGTGGCAGCCCGTGCGCACGACCCGGATCGTCTCGGCGGCACCGGCCTCTTCGATGGCGTGTTCGAAGCGGTCCGCGACCTCGAGCGAGCCGTTCATGATGCAGCCGGAGCCCGTGCACACGCGTATGAAGACGGTCCCCTCGGCGTGCCGGACCTCGACGGGTGCGCGGACCGTCACGGCACGACCCCCTCTCGGAGGGCGGCGGCGATGCCGTGAGCGTCGGAGGAGTCGAGCTGCCCGTACGTGCGCTGGTCGACGAGCATGACGGGAGCGAGGCCGCAGCAGCCCACACAGGCGACCGACTCGAGCGTGAATCGCAGATCCTCGCTCGTCTCGCCGACTCTGAGATCGAGCTCCTCGACGACCGCGCGCGTGACGTCCGGCGCGCCGCGCACGTGGCAGGCGGTGCCGTGGCAGATCCTCACCACGTGCTCGCCCCTCGGGCGCAGGTGGAACTGCGCGTAGAAGGTGCCCACGCCGTAGACGGCCGACAGCGGGACGCCCCGCCGGGCCGCGACCGTCTCGAGCGCGGGCCGCGGCAGGTAGCCGTAGTGCTCCTGCGTCGCCTGGAGGACGGGAATCAGCGCGCCGGGGTCGTTCTCGTGCTCGTCGAGGATGGCGTCGAGCGGCTCGAGATCGATGTCATCCGCGTCCCCTCCGGCACACTGGCAGGAGGGGCTCTCCACGTCCGTGTCCATGTCTGACGCCACCTCCTCTGCCGTCCCGTCGCCGGCGCGTCTTCGGTCGCGCTCCGGGGACGCCGCCCGCGCGTTGCGGCGGCCCGCCCTCTCAGTCCAGGTAGGAGTCGCAGTAGAGCGTCTCGTTCTTGAGCACGCTCATCGAGCGTTCGATCGCATCGTCGGTCTCGAGCGACGCAGTGTCCGCCCGTGCGACCGACATCTGGAGCTCGTCGTCCGCGTCCATGATAGCCGCGTCCAGACCGGCGGGGACGAGCAGCGTCAGGAACGCCGCCGCCAGCGGCGACTTCACGTGCTCGGGACAGCCGTTGTAGATGTTGGAGAGTCCGACGACCGTCTTGAGCGGCGGGTCGTTGAGCTGCTTGAACATCATGATCGACTCGAGGGCTTCCATCGCCTGCTGCTGCGCGACGGAGATCGGCAGCAGGAGGGGATCGAGGTAGAGCCTGTCCAGGGGCACGTCGAACTCGATCATCGCGGTCATGATCTCGGTCGCCGCCATCACCCGCTCGTTCGCGTCGCGGCTCACGCCCGCTTCGGTCATGGCGAGCCCGATGATCTCCGGCTCGTACTCCTTCGCCAGCGGGAGGAAGGTCTCCAGCCGCGCCCTCTCCGCCGACGTGGAGTTGATGATGGCCTGTTCCTCGCAGACCTTGAGGCCGGCCTCCATCGCCTCGGGGTTCATGGTGTCGAGGCAGAGCCGCGTGCCGGGCACGGCCTCCTGGACGGTCGTGACGACCCATTCCATCGTCTCCGGACCGTTCTTCGTGGCCGGGCCCAGGTTGATGTCGAGCACGTCCGCCCCGTCGTCCACCTGGCGGCGCGCCATCTTCTGGATGGGCCCGGGCTCGCGCCCCTTCATGGCGGGCCCGATGGCCGAGCCCATGACGTTCACTCTCTCCCCGATAACGAGCATCGCGTTCCTCCCCGTGTCCGTCTCTTCACTGTCCGGTGTCGTCACTGTCCCGTGTCGTCCGCCCGCTCCTCCAGTGCCGCGGCGATCTCGTGCATCGCGGCGGTGAACGCGGGATCCTCTCCCCAGGCGGAGCGTCCGTCCCTGTCGGCGGACCGCACCGCGTCGCTGTCGGGAAGCGTTCCGAGCAGCGGTATGTCGCCGAGCACCTCGCGCAGATACGCTTCGTCATCATCGCCGCGGACCCTGTTGCCGATGGCGACGACGTCCGTGACGCCGATGTCGGCCGCGAGGTCGCGGACGGCCCTCGCCGTCTGCACGCTTCTCGAGCCCGGCTCCACGACGACGACGAAGACGTCCACGCTCTCAGCCGTGCCGCGACCCAGATGCTCGATCCCAGCCTCCATGTCGAGGATCGCCACCTCTTCGCGCTCGATCAGGAGATGGCTGAGGAAGGCCTTGAGGAAGGTCCCTTCGGCACACATGCACCCCGAGCCGCCGCGCTCGACCGTCCCCATCCTGAGCAGCGTGACGCCGCCGACGTCCACCCCGCAGCTGTCGACG
>JAUVQN010000093.1 GCA_030598125.1 Coriobacteriia bacterium
CCTCGACACCGGCCAGACCGGACCGGTCTCGCCGACGACCAACCGTCAGTGGGACCCGGACATCCACGCCGACCGCATCGTATGGCAGGACGATTCCGGTCCCGACGCGGACATCGTCGTCTTCGACCGGGTCTCCGGCGAGGAACGACGCCTGGAGCTCGCGGGCAGCCAGTACAGCCCCGCCATCTGGGGCGACACGCTCGTCTACGAGGAGTTCATCGGACACAGGATGAACCTGGTCGTGCATGACCTCGCCACCGACGAGGCGAGACGCCTGCCGGTCGGTCCGGTCGCGGCTCCCATGCCCGACATCTTCGAGGACCGTGTCGTCTACTCCGTGGGCGGCGACATCCACCTCTACGATCTCGCGTCGGGAACCGACGAGGTCGTCATCGACCTGCCGGGCCGACAGGACACGCCGTCCATCTGGGGCGACACGATCGTCTACGCGCAGTGGGGCCCCGAGCAGGGTGCGCTCGGTGACATCCGTCGTCGCGATCTGTCCAGCGGCGTGGACGCGCTCGTCGCGGGCGACGTGGCCGCGCAGTACTCCCCGTGCGTCTGGCCGGATCTCGTGGCCTACGAGGACTACCCGCTCCTGGGGGGCGCCGCCCTCGTCACCGTCGCGCTCGACCGCCCCGTGGCAGCGGCCGGTGCGCCGACCGCGGTGACGCGGACCGTGTGGAGCGTCACCGATCTGCGCGAGCTCGGGACCCGGCCTCATCCTCGTCCCGCCATCCCTGTGCTCGGCAGAGGGTACGTGCACGTCTGCGAGCCGCATGCGGCGCCCGCGAGACGTTGGGCGCTGGCCGGCCCCTCCGGCTAGCGTGCTCGTCCTCCCGGCTCGAGTCCGCCTGCTAGACTGACTCGTCATGATCATCGCTCTGGATTCCATCACCAAGTCCGTCGGCTCGCGCACGCTCTTCGCACACGTGGACCTGCAGGTCAACGCGGGTGACAGGTACGGTGTCGTCGGTCCGAACGGCACCGGTAAGACCACGCTGCTGGAGATCGTCGCGGGCGAGCAGGACGCCGACGCCGGTGACGTGCGTCGCGCGTCCCGCGTCGAGGTCGGCTACCTCACGCAGGAAGCCATCGAGATGTCGGGCCGCACGGTGCTCGCGGAGGTGCTCTCCTCCGTCGCGCAGCTCGGCGAGCTCGAGCAGGCCCTGCAGGAGCTGGAGCGCGAGCTCGAGACTGCCGAAGGGGCCGAGCAGCAGCGCCTCCTCGCGCGCTACGCGAGGCTGCGCGAGCGTTTCGAGCACGCTGGGGGCTACACCGCCGAGGTCGAGGCGAAGAAGGTGCTCGGTGGTCTCGGCTTCCGCGACGCGGACATGGACCGCGAGGTCGAGGAGCTCTCCGGCGGCTGGCTCATGCGTGTCTCGCTCGCCAAGCTCCTGCTCGCCTCGCCCGACCTCCTCCTGCTCGACGAGCCGACGAACCATCTCGACCTCGAGTCCGTGACGTGGCTCGAGTCCTTCCTCCAGGACTACGAGGGCGCCATCGTGCTCGTGAGTCACGACCGCGCCTTCATGGAAGGGCTCGTGGACCACGTCGCCGAAGTGGACCGCGGCCGCGTCCGCGCGTACACCGGGACGTACTCCTCGTACGAGCGGCAGCGCGAGCTCGAAGCGGGCCAGCTGCGCGCCGCCTACGCGGCGCAGCAGCGCAAGATCCAGGAGACGCAGCGGTTCATCGACCGCTTCCGCTACAAGGACACGAAGGCCAAGCAGGTGCAGAGCCGTATCAAGGTGCTCGAGAAGATGGAGCGGATCGAGCTGCCGGTCGAGCGCAAGCACGTACGCTTCCGGTTCCCACAGCCCGCGCGGACGGGCGAGCGCGTGATCGACCTCACCGGCGTACGCCAGGCCTACGGCGACAACGTCGTGTACGACGGACTCGACCTCACGCTCTACCGCGGCGACCGCGTGGCGCTCGTCGGCCCCAACGGGGCGGGCAAGTCGACGCTCATGAAGCTGCTCGCGGGCGTGCTCGAGCCCGACGAGGGAGAGCGGACGCTCGGTCACAAGGCCGGCTCGGCCTACTTCGCACAGCATCAGCTCGAGTCACTCCATCCCGGCCGCACCGTGTTCGCAGAGGCCGACGCCGTCGCTCCCGGCTGGACCCAGCAGGAGGTCCGCTCGCTCCTGGGGGCCTTCCTCTTCTCCGGCGACGACGTGGACAAGAAGGTGAGCGTGCTCTCCGGCGGCGAGCGCTGCAGGCTCGCCCTCGCGAAGATGCTCGTCGAACCGGCGCCGCTCCTCCTGCTCGACGAGCCCACCAACCATCTCGATGTGGCCTCTTCCGACGTGCTCGAGCAGGCGCTCGACTCCTTCCAGGGGACCATCGTGATGATCACGCACGACAGGCACCTCATACGGGCCATCGCGAACAAGATCATCGATGTCCGCGACGGCCGTGCGACCGTCTTCGACGGCGACTACGACTACTACCTGTTCAAGCGCGCGCAGATGGATGCGTCCGCGAAAGAGGCAGAAGAGGCCGTCATGCCCGGGCGTCCCGTCTCGAGCGAACGGGCCGCGAGCGTGCGCGAGGCGACGCCCGGCGTGACGCGTCCGTCCGAGGAGGCCGCGGCGCCGCGGCGCAAGACGAAGGAGCAGAAGCGGGCCGAGGCCGAGGGGCGCAACCGTCTCTATCGCGCCACGCGCGACGCTCGGGAACGGCTGTCCGAGGTCGACCAGGGACTCGCCCTCGCGCACGCGCGTCAAGACGAGCTGGCTGATGTGCTCGCGGACGACAGCACGTACGCCGACCGCGAGGCGTTCGAGGCGGCGATGCGCGAGTACGGTGAGGTCAAGGCGAGGCTCGAGGACCTCGAAGAGGAGTGGGTCACGCTCTCGGAGACGCTCGAGCGACTCGAGGCGGATCACGTCGGAGAGGATGCTCCCGGCGGGTCGCCATCCACGGAGGGCGGGGAGTGACCGGCGTGCCGGCGGAGGACGCCCCGCGTCCGATGATCGCCGCCCATCGCGGCGTGCCGGACGGCGAGGAGGAGAACACCGTCGCGGCCTTCGTCAGGGCGGTGGAGCTGGGCTGCGACATGATCGAGCTCGACGTACGGCGTACCGCCGACGGCCACCTCGTCTGCTGCCATGATCCGTTCTTCGCGGGGAGGTTCGTCTCCACACACACCCTGGACGATCTGCGGGCCGTCGGCGGCATGAGCGGCACGACGCTCGCCACGCTGCCCGAGGCCGTCGAGGCGCTCGGCGGCCGTATCCGGCTCGACGTCGAGCTCAAGGAGCAGGGCTACGAGTCGTATGTCGCAGAAGTGCTCCTGGCCGGATTCGCACCGGACGAGTTCGTGATGAGCTCGTTCGCGGACGTCTCCGTCGCGAGACTCCGCGCGTACTACCCAGAGGTCGAGTCAGGCCTCTTGCTGGGACGCGGCGGACTTCGCGGGCTGTTCACGCTCTACGGCCAGCTCTACCCGGCACGCCGCCTCGCCGCGTGCGACGCGACGTTCGTGGCGCCGCACTGGCGTCTGCTGGAGGCGGGGCTGCTCGAGCGTCTGCACGTCATCGGGCTGCCCCTCTATGCGTGGACGGTGGACGACGACGAGCTCCTCGGCCGGCTGATCTCCGATCCGCTCGTCGCTGCCGTCATCACGGGCCGGCCCCAGGCTGCACTGCGAATGCGCGACGCGTAGAGTCGTCCATTCCCGAGCGGCTGCTCTGGCGTGCGGTCAGGCTGAGGACGTCTCTTCGCGTCTAGCGCGAGACGATGCGGCTCGCCGGCTCCGTCGTGTCGCTGGTGAGCGTGATGACGTGCACCTCCGGCGTGGCACCGATGCGCACGGGGACGGTGACCGTCCCGACGCCCCTCGTCACGAGGATCGGCGTGCCCTCCTCGGTCGTCCATCCGCCCGAGAAGCGGTCGCCGTACATCGAGGTGACGACCGGCTTGACCTCGCCGAGCGCGATCTGCCCGCCGTGCGTGTGACCGGCGAGCGCCAGGTCCCACATGCCGGGCGTCGCGGCGATACCGTTCGGGAAGACGTCGGGGTTGTGCGAGACGAGGATGGCGAACTCGTCCGCCTCGATGCCCGTCCCCGCCGTCTCGACGTCGGACTCACCGGTGTAGAGGTCCTGGACCCCGGCGAGGCGGATCGAAGCCCCGTCCAGCTCCAGGGAGATGCTGTCGTTGTCGAGCAATCCGATGCCGGCCTCGTCGAGTCCGGCGCGGGCCTCGTCGGCCCCTTCCCAGACGTCGTGGTTGCCGAGCACCGCGTAGACGCCCAGAGGCGCTTCGAAGCGGGCCGCTTCGGCGTAGAAGTCCGGAGCCGCACCCACCCGGCCTCCGACGTAGTCACCGCCGAGGAGGATGACGTCGGGCTCGAGCGCGTTCACCGCGTCCACCAGCTCCGCGGTCCTCTCTCGCGAGAAGAAGGGTCCGGTGTGGACGTCGGCGAGGAAGACGACGCGTGCGCCGTCGAACTCCTCGGGGACGTCGGGGCTCGCGAGCTCGTCTGTCGTGACGTCGAGGTCCTGCGTGCGGACCGCCGCGTACGCGACGAATGCCGACGCGCCGAAGAAGAACAGCGTGAAGACGACCGCAGTCGCGATCGCAGCCAGCCACCTGCGCTGCATCAGTATTGCGGACGGCGCGGTCATCGTGTCTGTGGTCCCTGGATTCCCCATGCCGCATCCAGGGATGCAAACCCCCTGCCAGAGGTCCTTCGCCGCGGGCCTGGGCGTCGCCACAGGGCCGTGCCCATCGCGCGGTGCCTGCGCTAGGCTGGGACGATGCAGTCCGCGGCCGCCACTCAAGGAGATCTCGGATGACGACCGATCTCGTCGTCTCGTCGGTGCTCATCACGCTCGCGCTCGTCTTCTACACGCTGGGCGTGTGGGCCGAGCGGATCCAGGGCTACCTCAAGCCGTGGCACGTGGTCGCCTTCTGGACGGGACTCGCCTTCGACACGGCGGGCACGTATGCCATGAGCCTCCTCACGGAGGGCGGCGTGGACTGGGCCGACTTCCACACGCTCACGGGCCAGCTCGCCATCTGGCTCATGTTCGGACACGCCGTGTGGGCGACGTGGGTCATGTGGAAGGGGACCGACCAGGCCCGGGCGGACTTCCAGCGCTACAGCTTCGTCGTGTGGATCATATGGCTCGTGCCGTACTTCGGCGGGATGATCATGGGCATAAGGAACGCGTAGCGCGCACGCGAGGATCGGAAGGAGCCCGCACATGAAGAAGGCCACGGTCGCACTCGTGCGCTGCAAGGACTACGACGAAGACCGCGTGTACGAGGCGGTCGGCCGCGCGCTCGGATTGCTGGGCGGCGCGGCTCGCTTCGTCTCCGAGGGCGAGACGATCGTGCTCAAGCCGAACCTGCTCATCGGCAAGCCGCCCGAGGCGAACGTGAGTCCGCATCCTGCGGTGTTCGCCGCCGTCATCCGGCGCCTGCAGGCCGCCGGTGCGACGCTCACGTACGGCGACTCACCCGGCTTCGGGAAGAGTGAGAACGTGGCGCGCAAGGCCGGTTTGGCGGACGTCGCCGATGAGTGCGGCGTCG
>JAUVQN010000001.1 GCA_030598125.1 Coriobacteriia bacterium
CGCGGACGGAGAGAAGCGCTACATACTCGCGCCTCAGAAGCTGGCCGTCGGCGACACGGTGGAGTCGGGTCCCGATGCGGATATCAAGCCGGGCAACGCGCTCCCGCTCGAGAACATCCCGACCGGTACGGTCGTGCATGCGGTGGAACTGCAGCCCGGCAGGGGCGCTGCGAT
Organism: Coriobacteriia bacterium; assembly: GCA_030598125.1. GTDB lineage: Bacteria > Actinomycetota > Coriobacteriia > Anaerosomatales > JAUVQN01 > JAUVQN01. Next base: position 175 of record JAUVQN010000001.1, read on the forward strand.
CGCCCGTTCGGCCGGCACCTCGGTGCAGCTGATGGCCAAGGAAGGCGCCAAGGCGATCTTGAGGATGCCCTCATCCGAGATGCGCATGGTACAGCTCTCGTGCCGGGCCACGGTCGGTGTCGTGGGCAACCCGGAGCATGAGGGCATCTCGGTGGGCAAGGCGGGCCGGAACCGCTGGAAGGGCAAGCGCCCATCCGTCCGGGGTACTGCGATGAACCCGGTGGACCACCCGCATGGCGGCGGGGAAGGCAAGAACAAGACGGCCGGCCGTCACCCCGTGACGCCGTGGGGCAAGCCCACACGCGGGTACCGCACGCGTCCGAAGCACAAGTACTCGGATGATCTGATCATCCGCCGTCGCAAGAAGTAGACGGCGCGGACGACGAGATGAAGGAGCTGGAATACAGGCGATGAGCAGGAGTCTCAAGAAGGGTCCCTACTGCCAGCCGCGCCTCCTCGCGCGCATCCGCGCCATGAACGAGGGGAACGAGAAGACGGTCGTGAGAACGTGGTCGCGCGCGTCGACGGTCTTCCCGGAGATGGTCGGCCACACGATCGCCGTCCACGACGGACGCAAGCACGTGCCCGTCTACGTGACGGAGTCGATGGTCGGCCACAAGCTCGGAGAGTTCGCCCCGACGCGGACGTTCCGCGGCCACGCCGGAGGAGGCAGGGCCCGCTGATGGAAACACGAGCCGTTGCGAAGTACGAGCGCGTCTCGCCGCGCAAGGCGCGTGACGTGATCGACCTCATCCGCGGCAAGCACGTCGAGGAGGCCGATGCGATCCTGCGGCTCTCCCCGAAGGGGTCAGCCGAGATAGTGGGCAAGGTGCTCCACAGCGCTATCGCGAACGCGGAGAAGAACCTGCACATCAAGCGGGATCTGCTCTACGTGTCCGAGGCGTACGTGGACGAGGGGCCGACGCTCAAGCGCTGGCGTCCCCGCGCGCTCGGTCGCGCTCCCGCGCGGAACAAGCGCACCAGTCATATCACCGTCATCGTCAAGCAGCGAGAGGAGGCCTAGGTCCATATGGGTCAGAAGGGCTACCCAGTTGCACCAAGGCTCGGGATCACGCAGACCTGGCGTTCTCGCTGGTTCGAGGGCAAGGGCTTCGCGGACACGCTCGCCGAGGACATCCGGATCAGGGAGTTCCTGTTCGGCAGGCTGAAGCGTGCCGCGGTGTCGCGCATCGACATCGAGCGCAAGGGCGACAAGTGCATCGTCGAGGTGTTCACCGCTCGGCCCGGCATCGTGATCGGCAAGAAGGGCTCCGAGGTCGATGCGCTGCGCAAGGAACTCGAGCAGCTCACGGGCCATCCCGTGGCGGTCAACATCGTAGAGATCAAGCGTCCCGAGCTGGATGCCACACTCGTCGCGCAGAACGTCGCGGAGCAGCTCGAGGCGCGCGTCGGCTTCCGTCGCGCGCTGAAGCGCGCGGTCACCACGGCCATGAAGGCGGGCGCTCTCGGCATCCGGATCCAGGCGTCCGGTCGCCTCGGTGGCGCGGAGATGGGTCGCCGAGAGTGGTATCGCGAGGGACGCGTGCCACTGCACACGCTGAGGGCGCTCATCGACTACGGCACGGCCGAGGCCGCCACGACCTTCGGGCGGATCGGCGTGAAGGTGTGGGTCTACAAGGGTGAGGTCCTTTCCGGCCAGGCGATCCCTTCCCTGAAGGACGAAGAGGAGCGCCGTCGTCAGCGCCCGCGGCCGTCGCGTCCCCGCAAGCCGTCCGGCTCGGACGAGGGGAGGGCGTGACATGTTGATGCCGAAGCGCACCAAGCACCGCAAGGAGCAGCGCGGCTCTATGCGCGGCAACGCCACTGGAGGTACCGACCTCAACTTCGGCGACTATGGCCTGAAGGCGCTCGACGGAGGCTGGATCACGAACCGCCAGATAGAAGCGGCCCGTGTCGCGATGACCCGCCATATGAAGCGCGGCGGACGCGTTTGGATCCAGATCTTCCCAGACAAGCCCGTGACGCAGAAGCCGGCCGAGACCCGTATGGGCTCGGGCAAGGGCAACCCCGAGCAGTGGGTCGCCGTGGTGAGGCCTGGGCGCATCATGTTCGAAGTGAGCGGCGTCACGCCCGATGTCGCCCGTGAAGCGATGCGACTCGCTGCACACAAGCTGCCGATACGTACGAAGTTCGTCGCGAGGACAGAATCGGGTGGTGAGGCCTGATGAGATCTTCCGAGATCAAGGACCTGAGCGTCACCGACCTGGAGCAGAAGCTCTCGGAGACGCGGGAGGAGCTCTTCAACCTGAGGTTCCAGCTGGCCACGGGCTCGATCGACAACACTGGGCGCATCAAGGACGTCAAGCGGGACATCGCCCGCATACTGACGGAGATACGCCTTCGTGAGATCGCCGAGGGCAACGGTGGCGCGGACGCGCCGCGCGCCTGACGGCGTGTACGAGAAGGGATGTAGATGAGCGAGCAGCGCAACAAGCGTAAGGCGCGACAGGGAGTCGTCGTCTCTCGGTCAGGAGACAAGACGTGCGTCGTGGCGGTCGAACAGCGCAAGCCGCACCCGTTCTACAAGAAGATGATCACGCGCACGAGCAAGTTCCACGTCCACGACGAGGAGAACGCGACCAACGTCGGCGACCAGGTCTTGATCATGGAGACGCGCCCGGTGTCCAAGCTGAAGCGTTGGCGCCTCGTCGAGGTCGTCGAGGAGGCCAAGTAGCGAAGGTCCTCCCCGGGAGATCGGGGAAGGCCGCGGTACGGAGGAAGAGATGATCCAGGCAGAGAGCCGTCTCAAGGTCGCCGACAACTCCGGCGCGCGCGAGATCCTGTGCATCAAGGTGCTGGGCGGTACGCGCCGCCGGTACGCGCGGGTCGGGGACACGATAGTCGCCACCGTCAAGGAGGCGTTGCCGAACGCCGCCATCAAGAAGGGCGAGATCGTGCGGGCGGTCATCGTGCGCACGAAGAAAGAGATGCGCAGGCCGGACGGCAGCTACATAGGCTTCGACGAGAACGCGGCGGTCGTCATCGACCCGACGGGGAACCCCACGGGAACCCGCATCTTCGGGCCGGTCGCGCGCGAGCTGAGGGACCGCCACTACATGAAGATCGTGTCGCTCGCACCAGAGGTGCTGTAGGAGGTCGTCATGAACAGTCTTTCGATAGTCAAGGGCGACCGCGTCCGCGTGACCGCCGGCAAGGACAAGGGACGCGAGGGGCGGGTGCTGCGCACCGAGCCTCCGGAGGAGCGCGTCTTCGTGGAGGGTGTCAACTTCCAGAAGCACCACACCCGGGCGTCGCAGAAGAACCCACAGGGCGGGATCATCGACGTGGAGGGCCCCATCCACGTATCGAACATCATGCTGCTATGCCCGAACTGTTCGCAGGCGACGAGGATCAGTCGCGTGCGCGAGGACGGCGTGGCGCAACGAGTGTGCAAGAAGTGCGAGAAGCCCATAGACAAGTAGTCGAGCGAGGACACGCGCCACCGCTCCGGGTCGGGAATCCGGTGCGACGGGGCGCGAGTGGAGGTAGACGGTGATACCGAGACTGAAAGAGCGCTATCGGACCGAGGTGGTCCCGAAGCTTGCGGACGAGCTCGGCCTGGCCAACGTCAACCAGGTCCCGGCCTTCGAGAAGATCGTCGTGAACATGGGGGTCGGACAGGCCGTCGACGACGTGAAGGTGCTCGATGAGGCGATGGAGGACATGGCCGTTATCACTGGCCAGAAGCCGAAGGTGAATCGCGCGAGGAAGTCCATCGCCAACTTCAAGGTCCGGCAGGGCACGCCGATCGGCTGCAAGGTCACCCTGCGCGGAGATCGCATGTGGGAGTTCATGGACCGCGTGCTGACCGCGGCGCTGCCGCGTATCCGCGACTTCCGCGGTCTGTCGACCACCTCGTTCGACGGGCGGGGCAACTACACGCTCGGCGTCGACGAACAGCTGATCTTCCCCGAGATCGACTACGACAGCGTGAGTCAGGTCCGCGGCATGGACATCACGTTCGTCACGACCGCGAAGGACGACGAAGCGGGTCGGGCGCTCTTCAACGCGTTCGAGTTCCCGTTCAAGCGATAGACGAGCGATCGCGGGGCGCGGCCCCCAAGGAGGCGTCAAGTGGCAAAGAAATCGATGATCGCCAGGACGAAGCGCGGATCGAAGTACCCGGTCCGCAACGTCAGCCGGTGCAACCGTTGCGGACGGCCGCGCGCGTACTATCGCAGATTCGGCCTCTGCCGTATCTGCCTGCGCGAGCTGGCCAGTCGCGGCGAGATCCCGGGCATGCGGAAGGCGAGCTGGTAGGCAGCAGGACGCCGGGAGGCGGGTGGGCCACGGGTCCGCTCGAACCGCCGGTCGTCGTGGACCGGACCATAGGAGGATCACGAAGATGACCATGACAGACCCGATAGCCGACATGCTGACCAGGGTGCGCAACGCCAATTCGGCGTTCAAGGGCTCGACGACCATCCCGTCGTCGAGCAAGGTCGTCGAGATCGCGCGCATCCTCAAGGAAGAGGGATACGTAGAGGACTATCAGGTCGTACCCGGCAGCCCGCAGGACACTCTCGAGGTGACGCTCAAGTACGGGCCGAAGCGGGAGCGCACCATCAAGGGCATCCGCCGCATAAGCAAGCCGGGTCTTCGCGTCTATGCGAAGAAGGACGAGCTGCCTCGGGTCCTTGGAGGACTGGGCGTGGCTGTGATATCCACCTCCAGCGGCGTCATGACGGACAAGCAGGCTCGCGTAGCCGGCGTCGGCGGCGAGGTCGTCGCCTACATCTGGTAGCCGGCTGAGGCTGAAGGGAGCGAGCGAACGTGTCTAGGATCGGGAAGATGCCCGTCCCAGTACCTTCCGGGGTGGACGTGACCATAGACGGCTCGACCGTTCGGGTGAAGGGTTCCAAGGGTGAGCTCGAGAGCACGTTCGACACCCGGCTGACGATCGAGCGCGAGGGTAACGAGGTGCTCGTCGCTCGTCCGTCCGATGAGGCGGAGTTGCGTGCGCTGCACGGCCTGACTCGTACGTTGATCGACAACATGATGGTCGGTGTGTCGGAGGGGTTCTCGAAGTCGCTCGAGATCCACGGCGTGGGCTATCGCGCCGTGTTGAAGGGCAAGAATCTCGAGCTTGCGCTCGGTGTGAGCCACCCGGTCGTCATCACTCCGGAGGACGGGATCACGTTCGAGGTCCCCGCTCAGGACAAGGTGACCGTCTACGGTGCGGACAAGCAGCAGGTGGGCCAGATAGCCGCGGAGATCCGGAGCAAGCGGCCGCCGGAGCCGTACAAGGGCAAGGGGATCCGTTACGTCGGTGAGCACGTGCGTCGCAAGGTCGGCAAGACCGCGACGTAGTCGAGGGAGACACGAGGACATGGCTGACACGAAGACCACGAAAGCAAGACTCGAGAGGCGTCGCAGGCGCGTCCGGGCGAAGGTGCACGGCACGGCCGAGCGTCCGCGTCTCTGTGTGACGCGCTCGAACCAGCACGTGTACGCGCAGCTCGTCGACGATGACAACGGCGTGACGCTCCTGTCTGCGTCGTCGATCGACAGCGGCGTCAAGGGCGAGCTCGAGAAGGGGTCCGACGTCGAGGCGGCACGCGCCGTCGGCAAGGTCCTCGGCGAGCGCGCCAAGGAGGCCGGCTTCGAGTCGGTCGTGTTCGATCGGGCCGGGCGCCTCTACCACGGTAGGGTTCAGGCCATCGCAGAAGGGGCCCGCAAGGCGGGTCTCGAGTTCTAGGGAAGGACCTGACGCATGGCACGCGCACGCGACAATCGACCGGATCCCGAGTTCCAGGAGAAGGTCGTCCATATCAACAGGGTGTCGAAGGTCGTCAAGGGCGGCCGCCGCTTCTCGCTCACCGCGCTGGTGGTCGTCGGCGACGGTGACGGTCGTGTCGGCGTCGGTCTCGGGAAGGCCCGTGAGGTCCCGGTGGCGATCCGCAAGGGCATCGAAGACGCGAAGAAGAACATGTTCGTGGTACCCCGGAACGGGACGACCATCCCTCACCAGGTGATGGGCCGTTTCGGCGCGGGCCGCGTGCTGCTCAAGCCGGCGGCTCCGGGTACCGGGATCATCGCCGGCGGTCCGGTGCGCGCGCTTCTCGATCTAGCGGGCATCCGCGACGTGCTGTCCAAGTCTCTGGGCTCGGACAACTCGATGAACATGCTCAAAGCTGCTGCCGCGGGGCTCCAGGAGCTCTCGAGCGCAGAAGACGTGGCGAAGCGTCGCGGCAAGTCTGTCGCGCACGTGCTCGGCCTCGAGGAGTAGGACGAAGATGGCGGATACGAAGACCAAAAAGCTCTGGATCACGCAGGTCAAGAGTGGCATAGGGCGTCCGGAGAACCAGCGTGCGACGCTGAGGGCGCTCGGTCTCAGGCGCATGAACCAGACCGTGGAGCATGAGGACACCGCGCAGATCCGCGGGATGGTGTTCAAGGTGCAGCATCTCGTCGAGGTCGAAGAGGCCTAGGGCGAGCCGCAGGGCGAGGCAGGAGGACCGAACGATGCAGATGAGCGACCTTTCCCCGGCGCCGGGGTCACGCAAGACCCGAAGGCGCGTCGGTCGTGGGCACGGTAGCGGCAATGGCGGCCGCAGCGGCCGCGGCGACAAGGGACAGTTGTCGAGAGCCGGGGGCGGCAAGGGTCCGCACTACGAGGGCGGCCAGACCCCGATCTATCGCAGGCTCCCCAAGCTACCGGGCTTCAAGAACCGCTTCCGGACCGAGTACGCGATCGTCAACGTGTCGCGGCTCGAAGCCATCTACTCGGATGGTGACGTCGTGGACGTCGACTCCCTCCATGAGAAGGGCGCCATCGCTTCCAAGCTCGAGCCCGTGAAGGTCCTCGCCGACGGCGACCTGACGAAGAAGCTCACCGTCAAGGTCGACAAGGCGTCGGGAGCCGCCAAGGACAAGATCGAGAAGGCCGGCGGGACGGTCGAGACGCCGTGATTGGGGCGCTCCTCAACGCGTTCCGGATCCCCGACCTCAGGAATCGGATCCTCTTCACACTCGCGATCGTCGCGGTCTACCGCGTCGGTGCACACATACCCGTCCCTGGTGTGGACCCGAATGCCGTCAAGGGCCTGGTCTCGCAGGGGAGCGCGCTCGGGCTCTTGAACCTGTTCGCGGGGGGTGCGCTCGAGAACTTCGCCGTCTTCGCGCTTGGGATCATGCCCTACATCACGGCGTCGATCATCATGCAGCTCCTCACGGCCGTGGTCCCCACCATCGAGCGCTGGCAGAAGGAGGGCGAGTCGGGACAGAGGAAGATCACGCAGACGACCCGCTATCTCACCTTGGCGCTCGGTCTCATCGAGTCCGTCGGGCTCGTGGCGCTGTTCCAGGCGCCCCCGTCCTCGGGCGGGTTGGGTGTGGACTTCAGTCTCGTCACGAGTTTCGTGATTGTCGTGACGCTCTTGGCCGGCACCGCGCTCATCATGTGGCTCGGCGAGAACATCACGCAGCGAGGCATCGGCAACGGCATGTCGCTGCTCATCTTCGTGAGCATCATCGCGCGGTTCCCGACAGCCATGGTGCAGGCGTTCCGTCTGAACAACATCGTGATCGTGCTCGTCGTGCTCGTGATCTTCCTGGCCGTCGTCGCCGCGGTAGTGATGATGGAGAGGGCACAGCGTCGCATCCCGGTCCAGTACGCGAAACGCGTCGTCGGCCGAAAGGTCTACGGTGGCGTCGGGACGTACATACCACTCAAGATCAACGGTGCGAACGTGATCCCGATCATCTTCGCGTCGTCGGTGCTCTACTTCCCGACCGTGCTCACACAGTTCACGGGCAACGTCACGATGCAGCGCATCGCGGGCTACCTCACGAGCGGCTGGGCATACATCGCCCTCTTCGCAGCGCTCATCATCTTCTTCACGTATTTCTATACGGCGCTGGTGTTCAACCCGATCGACATCGCCGACAACCTGCGCAAACAGGGCGGCTTCATCCCCGGCGTCCGCCCGGGCAAGAACACGGTCACGTACATCGAGACGGTGCTCAACCGGATCACGCTGCCGGGTGCGGTGTTCCTCGCGCTGATCGCGGTGGGTCCGACGATCCTCTTCCAGACCACGAACGTCGTGATGCTGCAGTCGTTCGGCGGTGCGTCCATCCTCATCATGGTGGGTGTCGCGCTCGAGACGATGACGCAGCTCGAGAGCCAGCTGAAGATGCGCCACTACGACGGCTTCTTCAAGTAGGCCTCGGCATCACCAGGCTGAGCGAAGAGGGAGGGGCACTCCGTGAACATCATCCTGCTGGGCGCACCAGGGGCCGGCAAGGGCACCCAGGCCGAGCGCATCGTGGCGACCTACGGTGTCGCCCACATATCCACCGGTGACATCCTGCGCAAGGCTGTCGCCGACGGTACCGAGCTCGGGCTCGAGGCGAAGCGCTACATGGATGCAGGCGAGCTCGTTCCCGACGAGGTCGTGATCGGGCTGGCGCGAGACCGGCTCGCGGAGCCCGATTGTGAAGCCGGCTTCATCCTCGATGGCTTCCCTCGGACCGTCCCACAGGCCGACGCGCTCGCCATGGTACTCGGAGAGCTGGGCCGTTCACTGGACGCAGTCGTACAGATCGCGGTGGACAAGGACGCGCTCGTCAAGCGGCTCACGGCGCGCCGGACGTGCCGTGGCTGCGGCAAGGTCTACAACCTGCTGATCGAACGTCCGTCCCAGTACGACGTCTGCGACGTGTGTGGTGGCGAGGTCTACCAGCGTGAAGATGACTCCGTCGAGACCGTCACCAACCGGCTCGACGTCTACGAGAATGAGACCGCTCCGCTCGTCGAATACTACGAGCGCAAGGGATTCCTCCGCCGGGTCGACGGCAACCAGGACCCGGACGCCGTGTTCGACGATGTCCGAGCTGCCCTCGGTGACTGACGCTGCCGCTGGCCGCGATGCGAGCGCACCTTGATAGGACGCAAGTCGAGAGGCGAGATCGAGACGATGCGGGAGGCGGGTCGCATAACCGCCCGCGTCCTGCGCGAGCTCGGTGAGATCGTCGCGCCTTCGGTGACGACGGCCGAACTGGACGAACTCGCGCAGGAGATCGTCAGCGAGGAAGGCGCCGCGGCCGCGTTCAAGGGGTACCGTGGCTTCCCCGCGTCGATCTGCGCCTCGGCGAACAGCGAGGTCGTGCACGGCATCCCCGGCTCGCGACGCCTCGTCGAGGGAGACATCATCTCGATCGACTTCGGGGTGGTCCTGGACGGCTACTATGGGGACTCCGCGCGCACGTTCGCGGTGGGACGCATCTCCGACGAGGCCGCGCACCTGCTCGACACGACGCGAGACTCGCTGGAGGCGGGCATCTCCAAGTGCGTGCCCGGGATGCGGCTCTACGATATCTCACACGCCGTGCAGACCGTCGTGGAGCCCGAAGGGTTCTCCGTGGTCAGAGAGTATGTCGGGCACGGGATAGGCTCTGAGATGCACGAGGAGCCGCAGATCCCGAACTTCGGTCCGGCGGGCAAGGGACCGACGCTCAAGCAGGGGATGGTCTTCGCCATCGAGCCTATGGTCAACATGGGTGAAGCCGCCGTGAGGGCGCTCGACGATGGGTGGACGGTCGTGACGATGGATGGCAGTCTGTCGGCCCACTTCGAGCACACCGTCGCCGTCACCGACGAGGGTCCGCTCGTCCTGACGGTCGAGCGGTGAGTATTGCTGGACGGCCCGATAGTGAGCGGCTATACTACGCATTTGCGGATTCAGGCCAGGTAGAGCAAGGAGAACCGGGATTTGTCGACGCGTGAGGACGCCATAGAGATGGAGGGCACCGTCGTCGAGCCACTCCCGAACGCGATGTTCAGGGTGGAACTCGAGAACGGCCACAAGGTGCTCGCACACATCTCTGGCAAGATGCGGATGCACTATATCCGGATCCTGCCGGGCGACAAGGTGACGGTGGAGCTGTCGCCGTACGATCTCACGCGAGGGCGGATCACGTACCGTTTCAAGTAGGCGTGCGGCTCACCGAAGGGGTCGTGGACACGCCCGGGGCCGTGGCAGGACTGCCGAGCGTGAAGCACGAGTGAGGAAACCGAACACCTGCGGCTGGGTGTGAGCATAGACACCGCGACAAGCGGTACGGAAGGACGAAGAACCGCGATGAAGGTACGTCCATCAGTGAAGAAGATGTGTGACAAATGCAAGATCATCCGTCGCAACGGACGAGTGATCGTGATCTGCGACAACCCGCGCCACAAGCAGCGCCAGGGTTAGTCGGGAAGGAGACACTCTAGGTGGCGCGAATCGCAGGCGTCGACCTGCCCCGCGAGAAGCGGGTGGAGGTCGGACTGACCTACATCTTCGGGATCGGGCTCGCCACGAGCCAGACAATCCTGCGCGAGACGGGCGTAGACTCCGACACGCGCGTGCGCGATCTGACGGAGGAAGAAGTCGTCAGACTGCGTGAGTACATCGATCGCAACCTGCAGGTCGAGGGAGACCTCAGGCGTGAGGTCAGCCAGAACATCAAGCGCCTCATGGAGATCGGCTGCTACCGGGGCCTCAGGCACCGCCGTGGTCTCCCCGTGAGGGGCCAGCGCACCCACACGAACGCGCGCTCCCGCAAGGGTCCGCGTCAGCAGATCGGCGCGAAGAAGAGGAGCAAGTAGCAGCATGGCCAAGAAGAAAGGCGCCAAGGGACGCGTCAAGCGGAGCGAGCGCAAGAACGTCGCCGTCGGCCAGGCGCACATCCGCAGCACGTTCAACAACACGATCATCACGATCACGGACCTGCAGGGGAACGTCATCGCGTGGCAGTCCGCGGGCACGGCCGGGTTCAAGGGCTCCCGCAAGTCAACGCCGTTCGCCGCGCAGCTGGCGGCCGAGACGTGCGCCAAGGAAGCGCAGGAGCACGGCGTGCGCAAGATCTCGGTCTTCGTCAAGGGACCGGGCTCAGGTCGCGAGACGGCGATCCGGACCCTGCAGGCCGCCGGACTCGAGATCACCAGCATCCAGGACAAGACGCCCGTGCCGCACAACGGTTGCCGGCAGCGGAAGCGTCGTCGCGTCTAGACCCATCGGAGGGTACTGAACCATATGGCACGTTACACTGGGGCGGACTGCAAGCTGTGCCGCCGTGAGGGCATCAAGCTGTTTCTGAAGGGGGACCGCTGCTACAGCGACAAGTGCGCTGTGGAGCGTCGCCCGAAGCCTCCGGGGGAGGGTGGCCGCCGCCGGCCACGCGACTCGGAGTACCGCGTGCAGTTGCGTGAGAAGCAGCGCGCCAAGAGAGTCTACGGTGTGCTCGAGGCGCAGTTCCGCAACTACTACGCGCTCGCGACCCGGCAGAAGGGGATCACGGGTGAGAACCTCCTGAGGCTGCTGGAGAGCCGGCTCGACAATGTCGTGTACCGGCTGGGCTTCGCCGCTTCTCGGGACGAGGCCCGTCAACTCGTGCGGCACGGCCACTTCCGTGTGGACGGTCGGCGGGTGGACATCCCGTCGTATCGTGTGCGCCCGGGAGAGGTGATCTCCGTCGGCGAGAAGGCGAAGGATTTCGGTGTCGTGAAAGCGGCCATCATCTCCTCGGCCAAGGTCGAGGTACCAGGCTGGCTCGAGGTCGACGTCGAGAACCTCAAGGGCACCGTCCTGTCTCTCCCCACGAGAGACCAGATCGACCTGCCCGTCCGGGAGCAGCTCATCGTCGAGCTCTACTCCAAGTAGAGCCACGACGCAGCCAAGGAGGCTTCGCACATGACCGAGTTCATGAGGCCGGAGGTTTCGGTCGACACGATCGACGAGCGCACCGCGCGCTACGTCGTCGAGCCGCTCGAACGCGGCTTCGGCTACACCCTCGGCAACTGTATGCGCCGCGTGCTGCTGTCGTCGCTTCCCGGTGTCGCGGTCACGTCGATACGGGTCGAGGGAGTGCAGCACGAGTTCTCGACCATCGAGGGCGTCCGCGAGGACGTGACGGACGTCGTGCTCAACGTCAAGGGACTCGCCTTCCGCGACACCGGTATCGGAGAGGGTGACGCGGTCGCCACGCTCTCCGTCAAAGGCGCCGCCACGGTGACCGGGGCGGACCTCGAGGTCCCGTCCGAGTTCGAGCTCGTCAACCCCGAGCACGTCATCGCGACGCTCGGCAAGGGCGCGACGCTCGAGATGAGTCTCAGGATCGGCAAGGGGCGCGGCTACGTCTCGGCCGATCGCAACAAGCAGGAAGACGATCCGCTCGGCGTGATCACGGTGGACTCGCTGTTCAGCCCGGTCAGCCGTTGCACGTACGTCGTCGAGAACACCCGCGTTGGTCAGCGTACGGACTACGATCGTCTGACCCTCGAGGTGGAGACGAACCGGGCGATGGATCCGGGCGACGCCGTCGCTCACGCGGCGCACATCATCAACGAGCACATGGCGGTCTTCGTCGAACAGGCGCTGGCTCCGATCTCCGAGGATGAGATCTTCGCGGCGGTGCCCGACGAGTCCGAGAGCCTCTTGGACATGCCGATCGAGGATCTCGAGCTGTCCGTGCGCTCGTACAACTGCCTCAAGCGCCAGGGCGTGAACAGCGTAGGCCAGCTCGCGGAGTGCACGGAGGCCGACCTTCTCAACATCCGCAACTTCGGTGCGAAGTCCATCGAGGAAGTCAAAGACAAGCTCCAGCAGGTCGGCCTGGGCTTGAAGCAGTAGGAGAAGAGACTGCATGAGACACGCGAAGAAGGGCCGCAAGCTCGGCAGCGACGCCAGCCATCGTAAGGCGATGCTGAGGAGTCTTGCCATGGCCGTGCTGGAGAACGAGCGCATCAAGACCACCGAGGCTCGCGCCAAGGAGGTCTCGCCGCTCGTCGAGAGGATCATCACGTGGGGCAAGGATGGCGACGTCCACGCTCGCAGGCTCGCTCTGGCGGAACTCGGGGACCGGGACCTGACCCACAAGGTCTTCGAGGACATCGCCGAGCGCTACGAGGACCGGCAGGGCGGCTACACCCGCATCCTCAAGCTCGGCCCCCGGAAGGGCGATGCCGCACCGATGGTCATCCTGGAGCTCGTGGACTGATAGGCCGCGACGTCCGAAGGCGCGGGGGCCTCGTCCGCTACCGTGCGAGGACCGTACATCGATCGAGCCAGGGCCCCGCTGCCGGCGGGGCCCTTCCATCGTCCGGGATGCGGACCGTGCGGGCTGCTGTGCCGCCGCAGGCCTGCGATGCGTGTGGGAGAATCGCAGCATGATCCGCTTCGAGGCCGTCACCTTCGAGTACCAGACCGCCGAGGGCCCCATTCCCGCCGTATCCGATGTGGATCTCGCGGTGGGGCGAGGCGAGTTCGTCGCGGTCGTGGGCGCGAACGGGTCCGGCAAGTCTACCTTCGCTCGACTCTGCGACGGGCTGCTCGTCCCGACCAGGGGGCGAGTCGTCGTGGATGACCTCGACACGCGCGACGCGGACGCCGTATGGGAGGTTCGGGCGCGCGTGGGCTTCGTGATGCAGAATCCCGACAACCAGATCGTGGGAGCCAGCGTGGAGGACGACGCCGCGTTCGGTCCCGAGAACCTCGGTCTGCCGCGCGCCGAGATCGCCGGGAGGGTGGCCGGCGCGCTGTCCGCGACCGGTCTGACGGGCCTGGAGCGATCCGAGCCCCACCTGCTGTCCGAGGGTCAGAAGCAGCGCCTGGCCATCGCTGGGACACTCGCTATGCACCCGGACTACGTCGTCTTCGACGAGGCGACCTCGATGCTCGACGCGGCAGGACGGGAAGACGTCCTTGCGATTGTGGAGCGCCTGGCCCGAGCGTCGGGCACGGGCGTGGTCCTCGTCACGCATCGAGTGGCGGAAGCGGTCCGTGCCGACCGCGTCGTGGGACTGGCTGCCGGCCGCGTGATCTTCGATGGTGAGCCGGCCGCCCTTCTCGGCGACGAGAACGCCGTATCGCGTCTCTCCCTCGACGTGCCGGCCTCGAGCGCGATCGCCGCTGAGCTTCGGACCCGCGGCATCGATATCCCGCCGGGCGTGGCGACCCCCGAGGCGCTGGTGGAGGCGTTGTGGCTCTGAGGCTGACAGACGTCGGTCACGTCTACGGCGAGGGGACGCCGTGGGCCTCGCGGGCGCTCGAGGGCGTGGACCTCGAACTCGAGCGCGGCGAGCTGGCGCTGGTGTTGGGTCCCACCGGGTCCGGCAAGTCCACCCTGATGCTCGCGGCCGCCGGTCTGCTCGATCCCACCGAGGGCACCGTGGCGTGCGACGGTCGTCCAGCGGGCAAGGACGGCTTCGGCGGGCTCGTGGGCCTCGTCTTCCAGGACCCGGAGGCACAGCTGTTCGCTGAGACCGTGCTGGAGGATGTCGCGTTCGGGCCGCGCAACCTCGGCGTTTCGGACGAGGAAGCCCGGGAGGTCGCTCGTGACGCGCTATCCCGTGTGGGACTCGACCCGGGTCTCTACGAGCAGCGCTCGCCCTTCGCGCTGTCGGGAGGGGAGGCTCGGCGCGCCGCGATCGCCGGTGTGATGGCGATGGGTGCCCCCTACCTCCTTCTCGACGAGCCCACGGCCGGTCTCGACGCGGACGGCCGCTCGCGTGTGCGCTCGATCGTGGCCGAGGCGCGGAAGGACTCCGGCGTGCTCGTCGTGACGCACGACGCCGAGGCGTTCCTCGGCCAGGCTGATCGCCTCGTCGTCCTCGAGGGCGGAAGTGTACTCCGGGCGGGCGACGTCGCCGACGTCGTGTCGGATTCCGAGACGCCGGGCACGGACCGTCTCGCCTGGCCGGACGTCGTACGCGTCCAATGGCTCGCGCGCGCGCATGCCCTCCCCCCGGGAGGATCCGAGCTCGAGCTTCCGCCCGCGCTCGATGTCGCCGAAGCCGCTGCGCGGCTCGCACGCGTTGTGGGGGCGGGGCGATGAGGGTCGTCGGCGACATCGGGCAGTACGTGCCGGTCGACTCGCCCCTCCACCGGACGGATGCGGCCGCGAAGATCGTGCTCACTGCCGTCTTCGCAGTCTCCCTCTTCGCGGTGCAGAGCTTCGTCGGGCTGGCCGTCCAGACGATGATCGTGGCGATCGCGGTGGCCATGTCGCGGGTTCCCGCGCGGATCGCATTCCGGGGCGTGCGCACGGTCGCGGTCATTCTCCTCTTCACGCTGCTGCTTCATGCGCTGGAGTGGAAGTCGGCAGAGGCGGCTCTCGTCCGGATCGGGCCCTTCTCAGTGACCGCCGATGGCCTGGCGGACGGCGTCTTCTTCTCCTGGCGGATCGTGCTCCTCGTCGTCGGCACGTCGCTGCTCGCGTTGACCACGGCGCCGGTCCAGCTCACGGACGGGCTGGAGCGTCTCTTGCGCCCGCTCGCGGTGCTTCGCGTCCCGGTGCACGATCTCGCGATGATGCTCTCGATCGCCCTGAGGTTCATCCCGGCGACCGTCTCGGAGGCGGACAAGGTGATCACCGCGCAGGTAGCCAGGGGCGCGCGCATCGGGCGTGGCGGGCCTGTGGCTCGCGTCCGGTCCTACGTGCCCGTGCTCGTTCCGGTCTTCGTCGGCCTGTTCAGGCGGGCGGACGAACTCGCCATCGCGCTCGACGCGCGCTGCTACCGGGGCGCCGTCGGGCGGACGCGCTACCGGGAGCGCCGGATGGGCGTCTCGGATTGGGTCGCACTCGCCGCAGGAGTCGCGGTGTTTGCCGTCGTAGGGATCCTGCTGTGAAGCAAGCGAACGACGTCGTCGCGCTGACCGTCGCGTACGACGGTGCGCCCTTCGCCGGCTTCCAGTCACAACCGGGGCTCGAGACGGTGCAGGGACGGCTGGAGGCGGCGCTCGAGATCGCGCTCGGGGTGCCGGTGCACGTGACCTGCGCCGGCAGGACGGACGCCGGGGTCCACGCACGGGCGCAGGTCGTGAGTTTCACGTCGACGGGGCACGAACCGGAACCGGCTCGTCTCTCGCGGTCCCTGAACGCGTTGGCCGGACCGCATATCGCCGTCCGGCAGGTGAGGCGAGCCGTCGCGTCCTTCGATGCACGCCACTCCGCGATCGGGAGGCGGTATCGCTATCTGATCGTCGACCTACCCTCGCCGCCGGTCGCCTTGAAGGACAGGTCGTGGTGGGTGAAGCGATCGCTCGACGTCGAAGCCATGCGCGAGGCTTCGCGCGTCCTGCTCGGCCGCCACGACTTCGCTTCGTTCTGCGTCGCTGAGAGCGCACGCGAACAGCCCACGATGCGCGAGATCACGATGCTCGAGCTCGAGCGTGTCTCTGAGCTCGGCGAAGAGTGTCTGGAGCTCACGGTGGAGGGGCGTTCGTTCCTCCATTCGATGGTGCGGGTGATCACCGGCAGCCTCGTCGAGGTGGGGAAGGGCCGGCGGGACGCCGCGTGGCTCGAAGCCGCACTCGAGGCCGCCGAGCGTTCGGCCGCCGGTCCGACGAGCCCCGCGCGCGGACTCACGCTGTGGAGCGTGTCCTACCCAGAGGATGTATGGCGGTAGCGGGCCGGTCCGGCGTGGATGGACACGCCCGGCGGCGTTGTTGACACCCGAGAAACCCCTGGATATAGTGGTTGGGTTCGCCCGAGGAGCCCCCCGGGTGATTCATGCATGATCACATCGCTGAGCAGCGAGAACCTCGGTGGAGGATGCAGTGAGGACGTATCAGGCCAAGCCGGGCGAAGTGGCCCGCGAATGGCTCGTGATAGACGCGACGGATGTGGCGCTCGGACGGCTCGCGAGTCGGGCAGCCGTCATCCTTCGCGGCAAGCACAAGCCGCAGTACACGCCGCACGTGGACACGGGCGACTACGTGATCGTGGTCAACGCCTCGAAGCTCAAGCTCACGGGTAACAAGCTCGAGGACAAGAAGAAGTATCGCTACTCCGGCTATCCGGGCGGGCTCAAGGTCACGCCCATCTCGAAGCTGATGGCCGAGCGTCCCGAGAGGGTCGTGGAGGGTGCCGTCAAGGGCATGCTGCCCAAGAACACCCTCGGCCGCGCGATGCGCAAGAAGCTCAAGGTCTACGCCGGTCCGGACCATCCGCACGCGGCGCAGAACCCGCGACCGATCGACTTGGAGGCGTAAATATGGCTGACGAGGCCGTCTATCAGGGCACCGGCCGGCGGAAGAATGCCGTCGCGCGCGTGCGCCTGAAGCCCGGCACAGGGCTCTACGAGATCAACGGTCGTCAGTTGGACGACTACTTCGGGCGCAAGATCCTCCATACCTACGTGGAACAGCCGTTCAGGGTGACGGAGACCGTCGACAGGTTCGACGTGTTCGCCCGCATCCACGGGGGCGGCTCATCGGGACAGACGGGGGCGCTCCGTCTCGGGATCGCTCGCGCGCTCCTCGAGGCCGGCGACGACTACCGCACGGAGCTCAAGAAGGCCGGGCTGCTCGAGCGCGACTCGCGCATGGTGGAGCGCAAGAAGTACGGGCTCCGCAAGGCCAGGAAGCGGCCGCAGTTCTCCAAGCGCTAGGTTCGCCATAGGACGATCACGAGAGGAGGTCCACCGGATGGTGGGCCTCTTCTGCACGAAGGGATGGGGAGCAGACGATGACACGACTGTTCGGCACGGACGGCGTGCGAGGTGTCGCCAACGCGGAGCTCACTCCGGAGCTCGCGTTCTCGCTCGGTGAGGCGGCCGGTCACTTCCTCGGACAGGGAGGTCGCGGCAGCATCGTGGTGGGCAGAGACACCCGCCGCTCCGGCGACATGCTCGAAGCTGCGCTCGTGGCCGGCATCTGCTCGGGCGGTGCGGATGCACTGCTCGCGGACGTCATACCGACCCCGGCCGTCGCCTTCCTCACCACCGAGCTCGGCGCCGACGGGGGCGTGGTGATCTCCGCCTCGCACAACCCCGCGGAGTACAACGGTATCAAGTTCTTCGACCGCGAGGGCTACAAGCTCCCCGACGAGGTCGAGGATGAGATCGAGAGCTTCGTGGGCGACGAGCGTGACTGGGAGCGCCCGGTGGGCGGTGCAGTGGGCCAGGTGGTCCGCTTGGGCGACGCCGTCGAGCGCTACGTGGAGCACGCCTCGGGCGTGGCCGAAGGGGGCCTTTCCGGACTCAAGGTAGCCGCGGACTGTGGCCACGGGGCGGCGTCCGAGACGACGCCTCTGGCGCTGCGGGGTCTCGGAGCCGAGGTCGTGGAGATCAACTGCGAGTGGGACGGCATGGACATCAACCGCGAGTGCGGATCCACTCACGTGGATGTCGTCAGCTCGCTCGTGCTCGATTCAGGGGCGGACATCGGGATCGCCCACGACGGCGATGCCGACCGGGTGATCGCCGTGGACGATCTCGGCGAGACGGTCGACGGAGACATGATGATGGCGATCTGCGCGGTAGACCTCCACGAGCGCGGATCGCTCGCCGAGGACACTGTCGTCTGCACGGTCATGAGCAACATGGGCTTCGAGGTCGCGATGCGTGAGCTCGGGATCAACGTGATCCGGACGAAGGTAGGCGATCGCTACGTGCTGGACGGCATGCGGCTGGCCGGGGCATCTCTCGGAGGTGAGCAGTCGGGCCACATCATCTTCGGCGAGCACAGCACCACCGGCGACGGCCTCGTGACGGCACTCAGTGTCCTGGACACGATGCGGAGGACGGGCAAGCCGCTCTCGGAGCTCAAGACCGTCATGCGCCGATACCCGCAGTTCCTCGAGAACGTCCCCGTCGCCGACACGGCTCGTTTCGGTACGAGCGTCGCGATCACGGACGGCGTCCACGCGGCGGAACAGGAGCTCGGCGATCGTGGTCGCGTGCTCGTGCGGCCGTCAGGCACGGAGCCCCTCGTACGCGTGATGGTCGAGGCTGAGGACGAGGCCACGGCGCGCGAGGTGGCGCAGCGCCTCTCGGCCGTCGTGCGCGACGAACTCGCGTGACGCGCGGCGCGTTCGCGCCGTTGACGAGCCGTTGCCACGCGACCGATGTCCGTCGCGCCACCCACTGCTAGACTTGGGTCGCGGGCGAGGTGTTCGCTCGCACGACACGCGCTCGGTCCGAGGGAGGTGGCACGCAGGCGAACACGGCACCGCCAAGCGCCAGGACTGGCGTCACGGTCTCACGGGCCGGGCCCCAGTCGACGAGGCGGAGACTTATCGAGGATTCGGCGGATGGTCTCCCGGCGAGCTGGAGTCGAGAGGTTGCGGCAAATCCCACGGGTGACCGCGGGGACAAATCCGACGACCGCCCAGCGAATCCGATCGCGCACGCGGCGACGCGCCGGTTCGGGGGCACGCGTGCCCCGGGGTGAGTCGTGCCCGACCAGGATGAGACCCCTTCCAGGACAGGAGGACCCGATACATGTGCGGCATCGTGGGATACGTCGGACGGGACAGAGCGGCTGATGTCCTGCTGAGCGGGCTAGCGAGCCTCGAGTATCGCGGCTACGACTCGGCCGGTCTCGCCATCATATGCGACGACCACGTGGACGTGACCAGGGCCGTCGGCAAGCTCGTGAACCTGCGCACCGTCGTCGAGGCGGCCCCGCCCGATGGGACCACGGGCATCGGTCACACGAGGTGGGCGACGCACGGCCCGCCCACGGAGGACAACGCGCACCCCCACAAGGATTGCAGCGGCGACCTCGCCCTCGTGCACAATGGCATCATCGAGAACTTCGTCGAGCTCAGGGAAGAACTCGTGGGAGCGGGGCACGACGTGCTCTCGGATACGGACACGGAGATCGTCGCGCACCTCATCGAAGCGTCGTACGAGGGGGACCTCACCGCCGCGGTCCGGGCCGCGATCGAGCGGCTGGACGGTTCGTACGCGCTGGCCGTCGTCCATCGGGCGCATCCGGGGACCATCGTCGCCGCGCGCAAGGACTCGCCGCTCATCGTGGGGGTAGGAGACGGCGAGATGCTCGTCGCGAGCGACATCCCCGCGGTCCTCAAGCGCACGCGCGATGTGATGGTCATCGAGGATGAAGAGATCGTCACGGTCACGGCGAGCGGGGCCGACCTCACCGGTCTGGATGGCGAACCGCGCCCCGACAGGAGGATGCGCGTCGACTGGGATGTCGATGCCGCCGAGAAGGGCGGCTACGAGACGTTCATGCTCAAGGAGATCCACGAGCAGCCGGCCGCGATCCAGAACACGCTCAGGGGCCGGATGACGTCCGACGGGACGATCCAGCTCTCGGAGCTGGACATGTCCCCCGAGGAGGTCGCCGCCGTACGGCGGGTGCTCATCGTCGCTTGCGGCACGTCGTACCATGCCGGACTCGTGGCGAAGCGCCTCATCGAGGGATGGGCGAGGATCCCGGTCGAGGTCGACGTGTCGAGCGAGTTCCGCTACCGGGACCCGATCTTGGACGAGGATACCCTCGTCGTCGCGATCTCCCAGTCCGGAGAGACGACGGACACTCTGGCCGGCGTTCGTGAGGCGCGGGCGCGCGGCGCCCGCGTGATCGCCATCTCGAACGTCGTCGGCAGCAGCATCACGCGCGAGGCCGACGGGGTCGTGTACACGCACGCGGGTCTCGAGATCGGTGTCGCGGCGACGAAGACCTTCACCGCGCAGATCGCGACCACGTACGTGCTCGCGCTCCATCTCGCGCAGGCGAAAGGCACCATGAGCCGCGACGAGGTCGCACGTGTGTGGGCGGAGTTGGAGAAGGTGCCCTCCATGGTCCAGCGCATCCTGGACGACGCGGACTCCATCGCCGAGTGCGCCGCGCAGTACACGGCCCGCCACTCCTCGCTCTTCTTGGGGCGCGGCATCGGCGTGCCCGTGGCGATGGAGGGCGCGCTGAAGCTCAAGGAGATCAGCTACATCCATGCGGAGGCGCATCCGGCGGGCGAGATGAAGCACGGCCCGATCGCGCTCATCACCGATCACGTCCCGGTCGTCTTCGTCGCCACACAGGGGCGCACGTACGAGAAGGTCGTGTCCAACATCCAGGAGGTGCGGGCAAGAGAGGGCGAGGTCATCGCGGTCGCCTCCGAGGGCGATGAAGAGATAGCGAAGCACGCCGACCATGTGCTCACGGTCCCACTGACCAGCGAGGAACTGTCGCCGATCCCGGCGGTCGTTCCGCTGCAGCTGCTCGCCTATCACATCGCGACGTTGCGCGGCTGCAACGTCGATCAACCGCGCAACCTCGCGAAGTCGGTGACGGTGGAGTGACTGGAGGGACCGCATGATCCACGGTCTGGGCGTCGACATCGTCGAGATCCAGCGCATGCGAGAGGCGCTCGAGCGTCGACCGCGTATCAAGGAGCGCTGCTTCTCCGAGGAGGAGCGCTCCTACTGCGACGCACGGAGCCGGCCCGAGATCCACTACGCCACACGGTTCGCGGCGAAGGAAGCCATTCTGAAGGCCCTCGGCACGGGGTTCGGCGGCATGCGCTTCACGGACGTCGGTGTCGCGCGTGACGAGCGCGGTCGGCCGCACCCGGTCCTGTCCGGTCGCGCTGCGGCGTTCGTCCAGGAACTCGGGGTGAGCGAGCTGCACGTATCGCTCTCCTACACACACGTGACCGCGGTCGCATCGGCGGTCGCTATCGTCCCCGATCCACCGGCCGACGCGGAGCTCACGCAGCAGGAGCTCCTGTCCGCGAGCTTCAAGGACGCGCGGGTCGTGCTCGACGACCTCGCGCCGGGATCGGACGCGGAGGGCGACGAGAGGGGCGGAGGCGTCGCTGGGGACGAACACGAGAGCGACGTCTTCGAGGACGACGAGGAGTCCTGAGGCGCGGCCGGTCGAAGAGCGGCGACTGCGGGGGTGTGAGATGCGACTGGCGCTGACGGCGGAGCAGACCCGGACGCTCGAGGCTGCGGCCATGGAGTCACACGGCCTCTCGGTGGATGGCCTCATGGCGCTCGTCGGCCAGGCGGTGGCTGAGGAGTCCGCTCGGATCGCCCCGGCCGGGCGGATCGTCGTGGTGGCCGGCAAGGGGAACAACGGCGGTGACGGCTGGGCAGCCGCCCGCGAGCTCGCGACGGCGGGACGCGACGTTGAGGTGCTCACGCTCGTGGCCCCCGAGGAGCTCGAGGGTGCGGCCGGGCAGGCGTTCGAGGGAGCGACTGCACAAGGGGTCGAGTGGCGCGCGGTGGACTCCGCCGCGATGCTTGCGGTGACGCTCGCTGAGGCGTCCCTCATCGTCGACTCGGTGTTCGGCTTCGGCGTGGCCGGCGCCGTCAGAGAGCCGTTCGCTTCCGCCATCGACGTCCTGAACGACGCGGACGCACCCGTGCTGGCGATCGATCTCCCGTCCGGGGTGGAGTCGGACACCGGCCGGGCGGAAGGAGCCGCGGTCGTCGCGGACGTGACGCTCGCGGTGATGTCGGAGAAGGTCGGTCACGTGCTCCATCCAGGCGCGGCGCTCTCCGGAGAGGTCCTGGTCGCTGACCTCGGACTGCGAGGCGACGTCGACGGCTCAGGGAGCGAGGGACCGACCGCGCCCGCGGCGCTCCCAGGGACGCCGCTCGAGGTATGGTCGCCGGACGAGTACGCGGAGGTCCTGCCCGTCATGGCCCCCGACGAGCACAAGGGATCGAGGGGACGGCTCGTCATCGTCGGCGGCTCTGAGGGCATGACAGGTTCGGTGAGCCTCGCCGCCGCCGCCGCTCTGAGGTCCGGGGCGGGATACGTGCTCGCCGCCGTACCGGCATCTCTGGTGGACGTGATCGATGCCGGGGTCGTGCCGGCGGTCGTCAGGCCACTGGCGGAGACCGCCGAGCGTGCGGTGGCGCCCGAGGCTGTGTCGCGCGTGCTCGAGCTGGCCCACGGCGCGGACGCCGTCGTCGTGGGTCCTGGTCTCACCACCGCCGGCGGGGCGACCGACGTGGTGCGGGCCCTGGTCGAGTCGTATCGCGGTGCGCTCGTGCTGGATGCGGACGCGTTGAACGTGCTCGCGGGACTCGGTGCCGACGCGCTCTCCGTGCGGAGCGGTCCCCCGGTGATCACGCCGCATCCCGGGGAAGCGGCCCGGCTGCTCGGGTGCGAGACCTCCGACGTGCAGGGCGATCGCGTGGGCTCTGCGGCCCGTCTCGCGGAGTCCGGCGCCGTGTGCGTGCTGAAGGGTGCGCGCAGCATCGTGGCGGGCGACGGCAGGCGGCTCGTGAACCTCACGGGCAACCCGGGCATGGCGACGCTGGGGAGCGGTGATGTGCTGGCCGGAGTGCTCGGCGCCCTGCTCGCTCAGGGGATGTCGACCCTGGAAGCGACCGCGCTCGCGGCGCACATCCACGGACTGGCGGGCGACATCGCCGCAGCCGGACTGACGCCGCCGGGGATGCACGCCGGCGACATCGTCGACGCACTCCCGTTCGCGTTCGCGGGGCTTCTGGACACCCTCGGAGGGGATGCTCTCTAATAGGAGCCTGATGGGAGTCCCGCGCGAGCTCTGCGTCGGGGACGTGCGTGCAGTCGGGATCCGACCGGCGGGAGCCGGCAGCGAGGGAGTGAGTGCGATGGCTACGCAGACCGCCCAGGACGTGATGACCGCCGACCCCGTGACGATCGCGGCGGACGCGGAGGTCAAGGAAGCGGCGCACGTGATGACGGAGCGCCGCATCGGCGCGCTCCCGGTCCTGGACGGCGACCAGCTTGTCGGCCTCGTCACCGAGGGTGACCTCATCATGCAGGACGTCAAGGTCGAGTTCCCGACGTACATACACCTTCTGGGCGGCTTCATCACCTACCCTCCGTCCACGTCGAAGTTCGAGACGGAGCTCAAGAAGGCGGTGGGCGCCACGGTGGGTGACGTGATGACGACGGACGTCGTCACGGTCGAGGTGGGGGCCTCGGTGGAGGACGTCGCCACCCTCATGGTCGATCGCGACGTGAGCAGGGTCCCCGTCATGGACGGTGAGCGCCTCGTCGGTATCGTCTCGAAGTCCGACATCGTCCGGTCGCTCGCCTCGGAGGAGTGACGTGATCGAGCGTCGCCCGGCACATGTCGAGGTGTCGCTCGGCGCGATCGCCTCGAACGTCCGCGCGCTCAGGGGGCTCCTATCGCCGGGCTGCCGGTTCATGGCGGTCGTCAAGGCGGATGGCTACGGGCACGGTGCGCCCGAGGTCGCGCGGACGGCGATGGCGGCAGGCGCCGACTCGCTCGCCGTCGCCACCAGCGACGAGGGCGCGCAGCTCAGGGCCGCCGGCATCACGGCTCCGATCCTCCTTCTGTCTGAGCCGCCGGTGGGCGCCGCCGCCGACGCGGTCGCCGAGGGACTGACTCCCACGATCTTCACGCGCGAGTGTGCCGTCGATCTCTCCGAAGCGGCCCGGGAGGCAGAGCGGGTCGTGGGGTTCCACCTCAAGGTCGACACGGGGATGAACCGGATCGGCGTCGCCGCCGACGATGTGGTCCATCTCCTGTTGAGCTTGCGCGGTCTGCCGGGACTCGCGCTGGAGGGCGCCTTCACGCACTTCGCCACGGCGGACGTGGTCGGCGACTGGGACCTCGAGCGCCAGGCGGCACGCTTCGAGGAGACGCTCGAGAACATGCGGGCGGCAGGATTCGAACCGGGCGTCGTGCACGCCGCGAACAGCGCGGCGACCGTGCTGGCGCCGAGGACCCACTACGACATGGTGCGCTGCGGCATCGCCGTGTATGGGCTCCACCCGGCCGACTCGACCAAGGGCCGCATCGAGCTCGAGGCGGCGATGCGGGTCAAGGCGCAGGTCTCGCAGGTGAAGCGCGTGCCGATGGGGGAGGGCGTCTCGTACGGATTCACGTGGCGCGCCTCCAAGCCCACGACCGTCGCGACGCTGCCCCTCGGCTACGGGGACGGCGTGCATCGCCTGCTCTCGAACGAGATGCGCGTGCTGCTCGGGGGTCGCGAATGCGAGCAGATCGGTACGATCTGCATGGACGCGCTCATGGTCGAGGTCCCCGACGGCCTCGACGTGTCGCTCGGCGACGAGGCGGTGATCGTGGGCACGCAGGGGAGCGCCGAGCTGACGCTCGACGAGCTCGCGGCTCGCGCAAGCACCATCAACTACGAGCTCGCCTGCGCGTTCGGGATGCGGCTGGCGCGCACACACGTCTGAGCGGTATCGTTATCCGTGAGCGATCTCGCCGAGGTGCGCGACACTCGCGGGCGCGGGGATGAAACCTGAAAACGTCTGAGCGCACGTTTCGGCAGGAATCAAGGGGGACGCGCCGAAAGAACCCGTCGAGAGCTTGGGCCGGGACCTAGCCCGCAAGGATCGACCGACCGACAAGGACACCGGAGCGCCTCGTGTCTCGTGGCACTCTCGATGCCCAGAGAGAGCGGGTCTCGGTCTCGTTACGCGTGACGGGTCGTTGCAGTTGGGGGTAGACGCGCTTGGAGGACACACGCCTCGAGGGCACCGATATCGAGAACCTCGATCTCGAGGATCTCGAGTTCAAGCAGGACTTCATCGAGAAGGATTCCGACTCCCCCCTCCATCTCATCCGAGAGAAGGAGATGGAGATATCGGGACGCGTGCTCAAAGTGCGCAAGGAGGCCGAGGAGATAGTGGCCGATGCGCGCCGGAAGGCCACCGAGGTCGTTGGCGCGGCCGAGAAGGAGGCTGACGCCCTCGCCGGCGCGCGAAAGACGGAGATTGCGAGCGAGGCGGAGCGCGAGTCCGGAGACATCAGA
Organism: Coriobacteriia bacterium; assembly: GCA_030598125.1. Lineage (GTDB taxonomy): Bacteria > Actinomycetota > Coriobacteriia > Anaerosomatales > JAUVQN01 > JAUVQN01. The sequence goes on from JAUVQN010000001.1 coordinate 25,682, forward strand.
GACCGGTCGGCGGCCGAGCAGGCGGAGATGGAGAAGGCCGCGCAGTCGCGTCGCGATGACGCGGTCGCGGCCGTGATCCGCATGGTCACGGAGGTGTGACGCGGGCTCGCGAGCCCGCGTCTCTCTTCGTTCGGGGAGGTGATCGCAGATGACGCTGGTACCCATGGCGAAGATCGAGGTGATCGGTCCGAAGAACCGGTTCTTCGATGTCGTCAGCCTCCTGCACGAGCAGGGCAATCTCCACATAGAAGACCTCTCGAAGAAGATCCGCTCAGGTGAGCTGCCGCTCGAGCAGATGCAGGTCGTTCGCGGCCAGGAGGCGGAGCGAGAGCGAATGGAGGACCTGCTCATCCGGGTCCGCTCCATCACGAAGGCGCTCCATCTTCCGGGCACGACGGTCGACGAGGTGACACGTCAGAAGGAGTATCTCCGCCTGTGGCAGCTGGACTCCAAGGAGCTCGCGGGCGAGATCGCGTCGGTCGTGGACGAGGTCGAGGACAGGACCTCGGCGCTGGCCGCGTCGCAGGCGGATATCGAGAGCGAGCTGCAGCTGCTGGCCCGCTACGAACCTATCCTTCAGAAGATCCAGCCGCTCGCTCGCCAGATCGTGGCGACCGGCAACTTCGAGTCGGTCGCGTTGCTGATCGAGCGCCGCTACAAGGGTGCGCTCGAGCAGCTCAAGGATGAGCTGAGCAAGCTCACCAAGCGCCAGTGCGAGATCGTCTCGACCGACGTCGATGAGGACACGACGGCCGCCATCGTGGTCTTCAACAAGGCGTACAGCGAGCCGGTGCACAAGTTCTTGGCGATGGAGAACGTGAACCAGATACGCCTGCCGAGCGACCTGGAGGACATGCCGTTCGATCAGGCGTACGACGAGATCAGGAAGCGCCGCCAGGAGCTGCCGAGCGATCTGGACTCGGTCCGGACCGAGCTCGAGCTGATGTCGGTGAAGTGGTACCTGAAGCTCGCGACCGTCCGCGACGTCCTCACCGA
>JAUVQN010000127.1 GCA_030598125.1 Coriobacteriia bacterium
CGCATGATCGACGAAGAGAGATCGCACCACGCCGTCTCCCTGCTCTGCCGCGTGCTCGGTGTGACGCGCGCTGGCTACTACGCTTGGAAGAAGCGCGAGCCGAGTGCTCACGCGATCCAAGATGCTGCTCTTTCGGAACGCGTCGAGGCGATCTGGGAAGCGAGTCACCGCACCTATGGCGCCCCGCGCGTCCATGCCGAACTCGCGCTTGCCTGCGGCATCAGCGTCTCGTGCAAGCGAGTCGCCCGCCTCATGCGTGAGCTGGACATACAGGGGGTCTCGAGGCGTCGTGGTCGCAAGCGGGCGAAGACTCCTTCAGCAGAGACGGTGGCGGCCCCCGACCGGGTCCGTCGCGACTTCCGCGCGGATGAACTCGACTCGCTGTGGCTCGCCGACATCACCTACATGCCGACCTGGGAGGGCTGGCTCTTCCTCTCTGTCGTGGTCGACATATGCTCGCGCAGGATCGTGGGCTGGTCGATGCGAGACGACCTGAAGGCCGATCTCGTCGTCGATGCACTCCAGATGGCGATCGCACGCAGAAAGCCAGCTCCTGGGCTCGTCCATCATTCAGACCGCGGAGGGCAATATCGCTCGCTCCTCTTCGGCCGCACGTTGCGCGACTCGGGCATCGTGGCGTCCATGGGCTCGCGCGGCGACGCCTACGACAATGCAGCCACCGAGAGTGTGATCGCCACGATCAAGGCCGAGCTCGTCCGACAGCGAAGCTTCAAGACGCGAGACGAGGCACGCCTGGCCGTGTTCCGCTACATCGAAGGCTTCTACAACCCGCACAGAAGGCACTCGGCGCTCGGCTACTTGAGCCCAGCCGAGTTCGAGGAGAAGATGCGAGAGGGGTCAGCGGCGGCCTCGGTCGCCTAACTGGAATGTGTCAACGAGACTGGGGGAAGACCACCCAGCTCATTCGACATTCTCCGAGGTTCCGAAGCTCACATCAGGGCGACGCAGTCGCACTGCACCTGAACCATGCGCGTCTGCCATTCCGCCACGCCCGCACGGGTAGCGAAGCGTAGGTTAGCACCGTGCATGACCTGCGGCAAGGACGGTGCGCTACACTCGCCGTGGAGGTCCATCCGCGGGAGGCTGCTTGGACCAACAGCTCATCCTCGAGCGCTACCGGCCGCTCGAGATCCTGGGGGAGGGCGGTCACGGGACCGTCGTCCTCGCCTTCGACACGCGCATGGCGCGCCGGGTCGCCATCAAATCCATCCCGCTTCCCGAGCGCCGCGGCAGCGCCGGCCTCGAGGAGGCACGCACCGCAGCGCTCCTCAACCACCCGGCGATCGTCACCGTGCACGAGTGGGACGCCGACGAGGACGAGGCCTTCATCATCATGGAGTTCCTCGACGGCGCATCCCTCACCGACGTGCTCGATCGCTTCGGCCCGCTGTCGCCCGACGCGGCGGTCGCGATCCTCAAGCCCGTCGCGAAGGCGCTCGCGTTCGCACACGAGAACGGCGTGCTGCACCTCGATGTGAAGCCCGAGAACGTCCTCGTCCTGCGGGACGGACGAGTCAAGCTCACCGACTTCGGTGTGGCGTCCCTCCTCACCACGGCGGGCTACGGCCACGGCGCCGGCGGTACGCTCGGGTTCATGCCGCTCGAACAGCTCCACGGCGAGGCCGTGGACGAGCGCGCGGACGAGTGGGCGTACGCAGCGCTCGCCTTCGAGACGCTCGCCGACGCGAATCCGTTCGCCGCCGATACGCCCGAAGAGGCCGCCTTCCGCATCGAGTACGGGGACGTGTCCGTCCCTTCCGAGTTCGAGCCCTCCCTCGATCCAGCCGTGGACGACATCCTGCTCGCGGCGCTCTCGACCGACCCGGACGGCCGCTACGCGTCGGTGACCGACATGGCGGATGCCCTCACCGCGAGTCTCGGGGATCCCGCCGAGGGACGCGCGGAGCTCGTGGACATGGTGGACGATCTCGTCGGCCCGCGCGACGAGCGCGCCCAGCCGGTACTGGGCCTGTGGGACCGGCTCGCCCCCTACTCCGACCGCTACCGGCGTGTGGGCGCCGCCGTCGTGACCGGATGGCTGGCGTTCGGCGGCCTCTCGCCCTTCGATCTCGGGACCGCCGCGCTCGTCGGCGCGGTCGCGCTGGCCGCGACGGCGGCGTTGGCGGCCCCGGCGGCCGGACTCGCACTCGGCCTCGGCGCATTCGCCGTCGGGCTCGGCGCGCTGAACCCGCCCGCCGGAGTCGCCTTCGCGATCGTGGCGGGAGCGTGGTGGCTGCTGATCGGCCGCCGCGGGTTCTTCGACGGCTACGCGCCCGCCACCGCTCCCGCCGCCGGCATCCTGCCGTTCGGCCTCACGCCGCCGCTCCTTCTCGGCTTCGTCTACGGCCCCGTGAAGGCCGCGGCGGCAGCCGGACTCTCCGCGCTCGCGCTGATGACAGCCTCGGCGTCCACCGGCGGCGCCGCACCCTTCCTCGACGTCGCACCCGAGTTCTTCCTGGATCCCCTCGGCGGCTCGCTCGAGGGCGTCGTGGGCGGCGCCGGCGACATGGTCGGCCCCGCGATCGCGATGCTCGCGTGGGCGGCGGCCGGCTCTCTCATGGCGGCCTTCTCGGTCCGCGGCACACGTGCGACAGCCGGTCTCGGCGCGCTGACCGGACTCGGGGTCATGCTCGGTGGCTACGCGCTCTGGGGGCTCGCTTCGGGAGCGGACCCCTTCGCCACGGGCGACGTGCTGAACCACATGGCCGGCTCTCTTATACTGATGGTCGTCGTCATCGCCGCCGGACCGCCGACGCACGGCGCCGAATGACGCTCGAGCCCACGACCGTGGAGCCGCGTCCATGAGCATCCTCTCCGACTTCGAAGACCGGGTGGCGAGCGCCGTGCACGACGTCTTCGCCGGCGCGTTCCGCTCGCAGGTGCAGCCCGCCGAGCTCGCGAAGGCGCTCGGCCGCGTGATGGACGACGGCCGATCCGTCGGCGTGGGACGCATCTACGTGCCCGTCTCGTACAAGGTGGCGCTCTCCGAAGAGGACACATCGAAGCTCGGGGACTTCCTTCCGGTGCTCGGGGGCGAGCTGTCGACATACCTCGTGAACCACGCGCAGGAGCATGCCTACCACCTCACGCAGAAACCCGTCGTGGAGTTCTCGGTCGGGAGGGCCCTGAAGCTAGGCCGCTTCCGCGTGGGCTCGGAGATGGTGTCCACGAAGGACGCGTCGGGAGGAGCGGACGTCGCGAGCGGCGGACCGGTCGCCGCCGCGGTGGGCAGCGGATCGGACGCTGGCGCGTCGGTCGCGAGCGGCGGAGACGTCCCGGACATCGCGACGGTCGTCGTGGGCGACGACGCCCACGCCGTCGTGCTCTCGGGAAGCCGCGTCGTCGTGGGCCGTCTCGAGGAGTGCGACATCCGCCTCGACGACCAGAACTCCTCGCGGCGCCATGCCGCGTTCGTCCGCGACGGCGAGGGCTGGGCCATCGAGGACCTCGCCTCCACGAACGGCACCAAGCTGAACGGCCGTCGCGCCGTGCACGAGTCGTTGCGCGACGGCGACGTCGTCACCGTTGGCGTGACGAAGCTCGTCTACCACGGCCCGGGAGGCGGCCGATGACCGGCATCCTGCTCCTCGTCGGCAGGCTCACGCTCCTCGTCTTCGTCTACCTGTTCCTCTTCGTGGCGGTCCGCACGGGCGTCGGTCTCGTCTCCGACGCTGCGCCGCGCGGCTCCACCTGGCGGCTCGGCCTCGTGGTCGAGCGCGGTCCCAAAGAGCTCCGCGGCATCAAGCTCGACCTCGCCTCGCCCATGACCATCGGGAGGGATCCCGACGCCGACCTCGTCATCGCGGACGACTTCGTCTCCGCCCGACACGCCCGGGTCGATCCCACGCCCAAAGGACCGGTGCTGGAGGACCTCGGGTCCACGAACGGCACCCTTCTCGACGGACGTCCCGTGGACCGGCCGACACTCCTGAAGAAGGGCGACACGGTCGAGTTCGGCGAGGTCGTGCTGAAGGTGACCGCGCTGTGAGCGCGCGGCGACGCAGACCCTACGCGGCGCTCACCG
>JAUVQN010000043.1 GCA_030598125.1 Coriobacteriia bacterium
CACGGTCGAAGAGGACCGGCTCCTCGTCCGGCTGCCCGACGAAGCCGACATCCCCGAGCTCGTCGGCTGGCTCGTCTCCCGAGGCGCACGCATCTCGGGCGTCGAGCGGCGCAAGCGCACGCTCGAGGGTCTCTTCCTCGAGGCCGTCGGGGAGGAGGAGTCCGTTGGGTAGCGCGGCTGGGGCGACGACCGTCCGCTCGTACTGGCGAGCCGGCGCGCTGCACCGCGTCCTCACCGTCGCGCGGCTCACGTTCCGCGAAGCGCGCCGGCGGTGGGTCGTGGTCGCCGCGGCCCTGCTCACGGTCGCCTTCGTCGGCCTCTACGCGGCCGCTCTGAACCAGGCGGGCAAGGACCTCACGGCCGGCGTGGTCAACGAGACGCTCTCCGGCGATCTCCTGGCCGGGCTCATCGCGTCGCAACTCCTCTACATGGGCCTCTTCGTCTCCAGCTTCATCATCAGCGTGACGGCCATCTTCTCGACGGTGAGCTCCATCTCCAACGAGCTCGACAACGGGACGCTCTACGCCATCCTCACGCGGCCCATGCGCCGCTCGGAGCTCGTGGTGGGCAAGTCGCTCGGAATCGGCACGATGCTCGCGGTCTTCACGCTCGCACTGACGGGATCGGTCGTCTTCATCGCCTGGTGGCAGGTGGACGCTCCCGTCGAGAACGTGCTCGCAGCGCTCGTGCTGTTCACGTTCGAGCCGGTGATCCTGCTCTCGATCGCGATGCTCGGCAGCACGCGCCTCCCGACGCTCGCGAACGGGATCATGTGCACCGCGATCTACGGCCTCGGGTTCATCGGGGGCTTCATCGAAGGGATCGGCAGCCTCATCGGCAACCAGACGATGATGAACATCGGCATCGTCTCCAGCCTGCTCATCCCGCTCGACGCCGTGCACAGGAAGGCGATCTCGCTGCTACTGCCGGATGCGATGTTCGGCGGGGCCATGGGCCCCGGAGCGATGTTCTCCACCGGCGCCATCCCGAGCACGTGGATGATAATCTACGCGGTCGCGTACCCGATCGTGCTCATCTGGCTCGCGACGAGGGCGTTCGCGAAGCGAGACCTCTAGGCGACGAAGGTCCGGCGTCCGTCGGCGGGCGTGGGGACAGGCTCGGCTCCGCTACCCCGCGACCTGGGCCATCCGCTCGGCGATCGCCGTGAAGAAGTGCCGACCGTCCGTGCCGCCGACCACCGGGTCCACGACACGCTCCGGGTGCGGCATGAGGCCGAAGACGTTGCCCGCCTCGTTGCAGACGCCCGCGATCGAGTAGCGCGCGCCGTTCGGAGCCGTGCACGGCGTGACCTCGCCGTCGGGCGTGCTGTAGCGGAGCACGATCTGCCGGTCGTCGCGCAGCGCGTCGAGTGTGTCGTCGTCGCAGACGTAGTTGCCCTCGTTGTGGTTGATCGGCATGCGCACGATCGTGTCGACCGGCAGGTCGAGCCAGTCGCAGACGTGTCCCTCGACCTTGAGCGTGACCTCTTCGCAGATGAACTTGAGGCCTTCGTTGCGAAGGAGCGCGCCAGGGAGCAGGTGCGCCTCGGCGAGGATCTGGAAGCCGTTGCAGATGCCCATCACGGGACCGCCGTCCTGGGCGAAGCGGACCACTTCGGACATGATCGGACTGAACCGGGCGACCGCGCCGCACCGCAGGTAGTCGCCGTAGGAGAAGCCGCCGGGGAGGATGACGGCGTCGAAGCCGTCGAGGGAGTCGTCACCGTGCCAGACGTAGTCGGCGCCGAATCCGAGCAGCCGGGCGGCGTGGACGACGTCCTGCTCGCAGTTGGAGCCAGGGAAGACGACGACCGCGAAGCGCATCAGCCGTCGACCCGCTCGATGCGGTAGTCCTCGATGACGGGGTTGGCCAGGAGCTTGTCGCACATCTCCTTCACGCGCGCGTCCTCGCCGTCGCCGTCCTCGATCGCCAGCTGGATGTACTTGCCGATGCGGACCCTTTCGACCTCCTCGTAGCCCAGGTTGACGAGCGCGCGCTCGGCCGTCGCGCCGGGCGGGTCGAAGATGCCGTCCTTGTACGTGACGTAGATCTCGTAGCGAGCCATATCAGCTCTTCTTGCCCCCCTTGCCGCCCTTGTCATCCTTGCGCTGCCGCGCCATCTCCTCGTTGCGCAGCTTCCGGACGATCCCCCAGTCGATGTAGATCGCGGCGCCCAGGAGGACGACGTAGAACCCGACGCCTACCCACGTGACGAACGGGTACTGCTGCAGGATCTCCTGGACCGCGGGGATGAAGCCGAGCACGGCGACGGCGAGCGCCGCCATGAGCAGGAACATCGAGCGACGGCGCCACATGCCGATCTCCGGCGTCCAGGTCTGGGAGAAGAAGCCCTTCTTCTTGCCGGAACCGGACTTCGACGACTCCGACGCCTTGCGCTCGCCCGCGCCGCGCTTGGGCTTGGCCGATGCCGCGCTCTTCCGCGTCGAGCCGACCCTTGCGTCCTTCTGATAGCGCGGGTTGCTCGGGCTCCGCTGCGCCATGCTACGAGCCCTCCGACGGCTTCGCCTCGGCGTCGCCCTTGGCGGGCGGCTCGAACGGCTCGCCCGTGATCATCTCGTAGGCCTGCACGTAGCGCTCGGTCGTCTTGGCGATGACATCGGCGGGAAGCTCCGGAACCGGCGGCTCCTTGTCCCAGTCCGACTCCTGGAGGAAGTCGCGGACGAACTGCTTGTCGAAGGACTTCTGCGGCCGGCCGGCTTCGTGCTCGTCGGCCCTCCAGAACCTCGACGAGTCCGGCGTGAGCGCCTCGTCCACGAGCATGACCTCGCCGTCGGCGAGGCCGAACTCGAACTTGGTGTCCGCGATGATGATGCCGCGCTGGGCCACATAGTCCCGCGCGGCCTCGTAGAGCGCGAGCGACTTCTCTTTGAGATGCGCGGCGTAGTCCGGCCCGATGAGCTCGTTCATCTCCTCGAACGTGATGCTCTCGTCGTGGCCTTCCTCCGCCTTCGTGGTCGGCGTGAAGATCGGCTCCGGCAGCTTCGCCGACTCGATGAGACCGTCGGGAAGCTCGAGCCCGCAGACCGTGCCGCTCTCCTGGTACTCCTTCCAGGCCGAACCGGCGAGGTAGCCCCGCACGATGCACTCGACCGGGAAGACCTCCGTCTTGTGCACGACCATCGAGCGGCCGCGGAAGTACTGTTTCTTGTGCATGAGCTGCAGCGGGATGTGCTCCAGATCTGTGCCGATGAGGTGGTTCGGGCAGATGTCGCCGAGCCTCCTGAACCAGAAGATGGAGAGCTTCGTCAGCACTTTGCCCTTCTCCGGGATCTCGTCGGGAAGCACCACGTCGAACGCGCTGATCCGGTCGGTGGCCACGAGAAGGAGCCACGCGCCGAAGTCGTAGATGTCTCGTACCTTGCCCTGCCGATCGGGCTCGTCGTTGGCGAAGATAGCCGCTCACACCTCTCGTCTGTCGGTCTGCATGGCACGGGGCGGGCCTGGAGCGCCGCCCGGCGCTGGCGACATTCTACACGTTCGCCGGGAACGACATCGCGCCGACGAAGCGGGCCTGGAAGTACTCGTGGCCGGCCAGGTCGACCACCCGGACGCTCGTTGCGAGCGCATCGGCCTCGTCGAGCAGTCCCGGCTCCGTCGCGACGCGCGCGGCGCCCGACTTCGACGAGTTGCCGACGAAGAGCACGCGGTCCCGCCACGCCTCGGGGAAGAGGCCGATCCTGACCGCGGCGTCCGCGTCGAGATGGTGTCCGAAGCCGCCCGCCACGAGGACCTCGTCCACGTCGCCGGCGTCGAGGCCCGCCTCCTCGAGCACGAGGTCGAGCGCGGCACGGACGGCGCCCTTGGCGAGCTGGACCTGCCGGACGTCCTGCTGCGTGAGGTAGACCTCGCGCTCCGCGGACGGGGTCGTCGCCGTGACGATGTCGAGACGTCGGGTGCCGTCCCCCTCGCGCACGCGTGGAGCGAGGCTCGAGGACGGCGGCGCCTGCAGGCGCCCGGTCGGGTCGAGGACCCCTTCGTCGAGAAGCGCCGCCGTGAGGTCGATGAGCCCACTGCCGCAGATGCCCCGCGCGGGCGCGTCGCCCACCGTGGCGTGGTGGAGGCCACCCTCCCACATCCACACGCGCTCGACCGCGCCGGGCTCCGCGCGCATGCCGCACTCGATCGTGGCGCCCTCGAGCGCGGGACCGGCGGCCGCCGACGTCGCGAGCAGCGCGCCGTCCGAGCCCTTCAGCACGATCTCGCCGTTCGTCCCGAGGTCGACGAAGACGACCGTCCCAGGACGCTCGGTCACGTGGGTGGCGAGGAGGCCCGCGACGACGTCGGCGCCCACGAACGCGGAGATGCTCGGGAGCGTGACGATCTCCGCGTCCCCGAGCGCGGGAAGGCCCGCTTCGGCGGCGGAGACACGCTCGATCCCCGTGAACGCGGGCGTGTAGGGAACGGTCCCCATGCCGGAGGGGTCGCGCCCCAGAAGCAGATGCAGCATGGTGGTGTTGCCCGCGGCGACGACGCGTTCGGGCGGAGGAGCGCCGATCCCCGAGGCGAGCGTGGCGAGCAGGGCCTCGACCTCGCGAGCCAGCGCCTCGTGCAACGCTGCCGCGTCGCCGCTGCCCGCCCGCGAGATGCGTGACATCACGTCGGCACCGTAGCTCACCTGCGGATTCACCGACGTCGCCACGGCCAGCTCGTCGCCGGTGTCCGGGTCCACGAGTGCGGCCACGAGCGTGGTGGTGCCCACATCGAGCGCGGCGACGGGGGTCGGGCCCTCCCAGACGGCGGCAGGCTCGACCTCGTACGGCGCGTCGGCGGACACCGCCGGCGCGTGTGCCGCGCCCGCTTCCACGACGGCGTCGCCCTCCGCGCGGGCGCGGCAGGCGAGCCGCAGTCCGCGCTCGAGCTCGTCAGTCGAGAGCTCGGCGCGCTCCTCAGCGTCGGGCGGCGAGAGCTCGCCTCGCGTGACGACTCGGCATCCGCGGCACCTCCCGAGACCGCCGCAGGGCACGTCCAGGCGGACGCCCGCTTCGAGCGCCGCCTCGTGCAGGGTGGACCCCTTCGGCACGATGGCCACGGCCTCTGAGGGTGTGAAGCGGACGATGGCGGTGTCGTCGGGACGCATCAGCGACTAGAAGGCGCCGAAGGCGAAGAACGCGATGGCGAGCATGCCGTGGAGCGCGCCGAGCACGATGAACCTCCAGCCGAGCGTGCGGTGCACCTTGAGATGCGTGCGCCCCTTGAACTCGATCACGCGCGCGCCCACCAGCGCGTCGAAGAACGCCACTGCGATGACGATGACGCCGCCCCAGATGAGAACGTCGACGACCTGGATCCCGACGATCATCGCACTACGGTCCCAGAGCGAACGCGAACGCGATCGCCGAGAGCGCGTGGAAGAGCGCGAAGACCCCCATCGTGTACGCGACCCACGTGTGCACCTTGATGTGCGTCTTGCCCTTGAACTTGATGACCCGCTTGCCCGTGAGGATCTGGAACAGGAGGAGCAGGAACAGCACACCGCCGCCGATGACCGGACCCCATGCACCCAACATCGCGCCACCTCCGCACGAACGTCGTCCTTCGGTAGAGGATACCCGAGGGTCGGGGTCGCGACGTCGGCGTTGCGACCCCGACACCGGCGTTGCGGCGTCGGTGGCCCGCGGGGTATGACTATCGGGGGCGGCGCCACTAGAGAGGAGCGGGCCGGATGCAGGAATCGATGCAGGGCGCGTGGTGGGCGGTGCTCCTCAGGGGCATCGTGGCGGTCGTCTTCGGCCTGGCGTGCTTCTTCTGGCCGGACATCACAGCGGCCACGCTCGTCATCCTCTTCGGGGCGTACGCCCTCGTCGACGGCGTCCTCACGCTGGCGATGCTGATCGCGGGCCGCACGGCCGAGAAGAAGGGAATCGCGCTCCTCCACGGTCTGCTCGCGCTCGCGATCGGCGCGGTCATCCTGGCCTTCCCCCGCTTCGGCGCCGAGATCCTCCTCTACGGGATCGCACTCTTCGCCATCGGCGGAGGCTTCTTCCAGATCGTGCAGGGCATCCGGCTGCGCAAGGAGATCTCCAACGAAGGGCTCCTCATCGCGGTGGGTGCGATCTCCATCGTCTACGGAGTCATCCTGCTCACGCGCACCGCCGCGGGCGCGCTCGCGCTCATCTTCGCGATCGGCGCGTTCGCGCTGGTACAGGGCATCATGCTGATGGTGCTCTCGTTCCACCTGAGGAGCGAGCAGAAGAAGCGCCCGCTCGACCCGAGCGGCGGGCCGATGACGCCCGCGGCGGCCTAGAACGGCGTCCAGCGCGAGTCGGACGGAGCCGGCGACACCGCGGCGCTAGTCGTCCTCGCTCAGCGGCTCCTTGCCCTCCGACAGCAGGAAGTCGTTGACCGCCTCGCGGATCGAAGTGAAGAAGCGGTCCCTCCCGATGGCGTCCGCGGCCCCGGTGCTCTCGAGCAACTCCATCGCCGGCACCTTCGTGCGCGCGAAGCGCAGGCTGACGCCGCGATCCTCGAGCGACTCGTGCAGCTCGACGATCCTGGCCGCGCCGGTGTAGTCGATCGTGCTCATCATCTCCGCATCGATGATCACGCCGCGGGCGGGCGGGTCCGCGTCGTCGACGAGCGCGAGGACGTCGTCCCTGAGCGTTGCCGAGTTGGCGAAGAAGAGCTCGGCGTCGAACCGGTAGGCGATGAGCCCCGGGAGCGTCTTCGCGTCCGGATGGGCCTCTACGTCCAGGTACACGCGCTCGCCCTCGACCTCACCCGCGACCCTGCCGAGGACCGCGGTGTGCGGCGCGGAGGCGCGCGCGAGCACGAGCAGCAGAGACAGGAAGGCCGCGAGGATCAGTCCGCCGAGGATCCCGATGGTCATGACACCGAGCAATGCGATGACGGCGGGCGCGAAGTCCTGCCATCCCGCCGCCCAGTAGCGCTTGAAGGCACCGAACCTGATGAGTCCCCAGACGGCGTGGATGACGATGGCGCCGAGGGTCGCTTCGGCGAGGTTCTGGAAGAGCGGCGTCAGGAAGAGGACAGTCAGGAGCACGAGTGCCGCGACGACGAGCGAGGACATCTGCGTCTTCTGGCCCGCCTCGTCCGCGGCGGCCGACTTCGACAGGCTGCCGTCCACGACGAAGCCCGAGCTCATACCTGCGCCCACGTTGGCCGCGCCAATCCCGATGAGCTCCTGGTTGGGGTCGACCTTGTAGCCGTGCTTGTTCGCGTACTGTTTCGCGGCGGCGAGGCTCTCGTCGAAGGCCACGAGCAACACCGCATCGCCACCCGGCATGAGACTCACGAGCTGGTCGAGGGTCACATCCGGGAAGCCGATGGGCGGGAGCCCGGCGGGGATCTCGCCCACGACGTGCACCCCGTACTGCTCCAGTCCGAACGCGGAGACGGCGACGATGCTCAAGACGACGACCGTCAGCGCGCCGGGCACCTTCGGCAGCCAGCGCTCGATGACGAAGAGGAGTGCGAGACTCACGACGCCCACGGCCAGCGTGGGCCATTGGACCTCCGCGAAGTCGACGATGTAGCCGTAGAGCTCGTAGAAGACGCCCCCGCTCTCGACCTCGTAGCCCAGGATCTTGTCCAGCTGTCCCATGGCGACGACGATCGCGAGTCCCACCAGGAACCCCTTGAGCACGGGGTCGGAGAGGAAGTTGGCCAGCGCGCCTCCACGCACGAGCCCGAGGACGATGCACATGACACCCGTGACGATGGCGAGCGCCGCGGTCAGCGCGATATAGAGCTCCGCGTCCCCGCCGGCGAGCGGCGCGACGACGGCCGCCGAGATGATGGCGACAGTCGAGCTCGGACCGACGTTGAGCTGCCTCGAGGTGCCGAAGATCGCGTAGCCGATGAGCGCGAGCGGCGCGGCATAGAGACCCGCCTCGGGCGGCACACCGGCGATCTCCGCATAGGCCATCGCCTCGGGGACGAGGAGCGCCCACACCGTGATGGCAGCGAGGGCGTCAGCGCGGAACCACTTCCCCTCGTACGCGGGCAGCCACTCCGCGATGGGGATGTAGTGCTTCCAGCTCTTCGACGCCGCGCTTCGTCCGTCAGAGATGACGATCTCCTCCCTGTGTCCACCCGCTCATACGTCTATACCCGTCGCGGTGGTCGGGTCGTCCCCGCCACGAGTGGCGCCCTGCCTCCCGTCAGCCAGCCGCGGTCTCCTTCGCGGTATCCGAAAGCCCGCGCGTCGGCACCTCCGTGACGTCCTTCATCTCGGGAGCGTCCTCGTCGAGCTCGTCCGCGTGCCGCTCGTAGCCCCGGACGAGTGGGCCGGATGTCGCGCCGTGGAGGTACACGCTCGCCAGCACGGTGGCGCCCACCACCGCGATGATGACGAAGGTGTACTCGCTCAGCGCGTCCTCGAACACGATGAGCCCGAGGACGATGGACGCCAGACCGCGGGGACCGAACCACCCGATGAACCCGGTAGACCAGAGACTCAGCTTGGCGCCGAGCATGGACAGCGCGACCGGCAGCATGCGGACGACCGTGAGGCTCAAGGCCGCGTACGCCCAGACCTTCCAGCCCATGTTCCCCAGACTCGTGGCGACCAACGCGCCGAAGAAGAAGAACACGGCCAGCACGAGGAGCTGTCCGATCGTCTCGCTGAAGTCTGCCGCTTCCTCGGGCACGCCTCGCATCGCCCAGGCGAGGGCGAGACCCGCGACGAAGGCCGCGATGAACCCGTTGCCGCCGAGTACGTCGGCAACGCCGTAGGCGAGGAGCGCCATCGAGGGGATCGCGAGCCACTGGTAGGTCTGGAGCATGCCGGCGCGCGAGAGCCGTGACAGCCAGCCTCCGAGGAGCCCGAGAGCGAGTCCGGCAGCGATGCCCACGCCGATCTGCTGCGCCGCGTAGCCGAGCCATTGGCTCCCATAGCCGGTCCCCGTCTCGGCCTCGGTGAGCGCGATCAGTCCTATGACGATCGGCGTCGCGATGCCGTCGTTCAGTCCCGAATCCACGTTCAGGGCCTGGCGGATGCGGAGCGGCACCTTCGGACTCGTGACGACCGTCTGCCCGAGTCCCGCATCCGTCGGGGCCAACACCGCGCCGACGAGCGCGGCCTCGAGGAGCGGGAGACCGAGGAGCCAGGCCGCGGCCACCGTCCCCAGAGCGATGGTGAGCGGCATCCCGATTCCGAGCAGGCGTGCGGGGAGTGCGGCGCTGCCGCGAAGGGCCCTCAAGTCGATGCGCGACGCGTCGTTGAAGAGCATGAGCGCGAGCGCCAGCTCCCCGGCGATGATGAAGACCTCGCTGTTCAGCGTGACCTCGAACAGCTCGATACCGGACAGTCCGAGTGCGATGCCCGCCGTGACGAACACCATGTAGGGGGTGATGCTCGCCGCAGCGAGCCGCTTCGAGAAGAGACCGTAGAGGACCAGCAGGAGCGAGAACGCGATCAGGATCTCCACACGGCCCCCTTCTCCGCGGCATCCGCGCCAGCAGAAGTGCCTCTAGTCTAGCCGTCTCTCTCTTGCTTGCCGCCCTTGGCGGCCGGAGTCACCGCACGGCGCGTAGCCGCGCACGTTCCCGGGTATGGAGTGTCCACCACCACCCGACG
>JAUVQN010000152.1 GCA_030598125.1 Coriobacteriia bacterium
ACGTGGACGACGCATCCGCGCTCCGGCGGGCGACGGAGGTCGCGAAGGGCGCAGGAGGACTGCTCGCGGGCGTCGAGGGCCGCGCGAGGCCCGTGGCTCTGCCGGTGGACCGGCACGGCGCCACCGTGGCCTGAGGGCGCGAGAGGACTCGGATCCGATCCGCCAGAGCGCGGAGATGGAGGACCCCCGACATGCAGCAGGGACAGGACGTGCCCCCTCCCGGCCAGCCGCCACAACGGCCGCCGCAGGAGCCCGCACAGCCGCCGCAGCAGCCGGCCGCGCCGCGGCAGCCGCAGGCCACGCAGCCGCCCGGTCAGGCCCACACGCCTCCTCCTCCCGCTCCTCCCGCACGGCGTCCCTGGTACGCGCGAGCGTGGGTGCCGATACTCCTGATCTTCGCCCTCGCCGCGTGCTGCGCGATGCCCGCGCTGGTCGGTCTTGCGGGACTCGCGTACCAGCAGTCGTACTTCGACGGCATCGCGGTCATCCACATCGACGCGCTCATCACGGGCACCGGCGAGCAGGACCTCCTCGGCAGTGCCTCCGTGACGCCCGAGTACGTGATCGACCTCATGCAGGCCGCCGACGCGGATCCCGGGATCGAGGCGATCCTCTTGCGGATCGATTCGCCGGGCGGGACGGCATCCGCCTCGCAGGAGATCGCGATGGAGGTCCCTCGCATCGAGAAGCCCGTCGTCGCGAGCGTGGGTGACGTCGCCGCGTCGGGAGCGTATCTGATCGCGTCGCAGTGCGACCACGTCGTCGCGTCGCCCTCGTCGTCGGTGGGCAGCATCGGCGTGATCATCCAGATCCCGAACTACGAGGGTCTGTTGGACAAGATCGGCGTCGGCTACACCGTGCTGACGACTGGCGAGTTCAAGGACACGGGGAGCCCCTACCGCAGTCTCACCGAGACCGAGACCCTCATGCTCGAGGAGGATATGGAGCTCATCCTCGATCAGTTCATCGAGGCGGTGGCGGAAGGCCGCGACCTGCCCGAAGAGGATGTGCGCGAGATGGCGACCGGCTGGGTGTGGCCCGGTAGCGAGGCGCTCGAGATGGGACTCGTGGACTCGCTGGGCAACTACTCGGACGGCGTCGACGAAGCGGCGGCGATGGCCGGCGTGGAGGATCCTCTGATCGTCTACTACGACCAGCCGGGGCCGCTCGACGTGATCTACTGGTTCCTGAGTTCGGCCACCGGATTCGACCTGTTCGCCGACGCGCTCCCCGACGGGAGCGATGGGATCCCCGTCCCGAGGTAGGAGACGAGCCGTGACTCCAGTCCCAGAAGAGGCCCCCACCGTCATCGCGCAGATATCGGACCTGCACTGCGGGTCCATCTACTTCATGCCGAGCCTCGCGAACCGGGTCATCGCGGAGCTCAACGAGCTCAAGCCCGATATCGTCGTGGTGACGGGCGACCTCACCGATATGGGGTTCAAGCAGGAGTTCCGGAAGGCCCGCAGCCTGATCGATCAGATCGAGTGCCCCGACGTGCTCGTGCTTCCCGGCAATCACGACGCGCGCAACGTGGGCGAGGCGCACTTCCACGAGTACTTCGGGGCGCGCGACAGCGAGTTCGCCAAGGACGGCGTCCGCGTGCTCTGCATCGACTCGTCCGAGCCTGACCTCGACAGCGGGCGTGTGGGACGCGAGCGCTACAACTGGATCGAGGAGCGCTTCGACGACCCTGACGAGTTCAAGGTGGCGTGCCTGCATCACCACCTCGTACCCGTGCCGGGGACGGGTCGCGAGCGCAACACCGTCTACGACGCCGGCGACGTGCTGCGCGTGCTCTCGAAGTGCGGTACGGACGTCGTCTTGTGCGGTCACAAGCACGTCCCGAACGTGTGGCGGCTCGAGGACATCCTGATCGTCAACGCGGGGACCGCGTGCTCGATGCGCCTGCGCGGCACGACCAAGCCGAGCTACAACATCATCGAGCTCCACCACGGTCGCGTCACGGTGACGCTGAAGTACCCCTTCGGTCCCACCGAGGTGGTCGCCGACTTCCGGCGCGCGCACCGCCGCGTGTGCCGCTGGCGCCCGGTCCACGAGATCGATCTCGATGAGTGCGAGTAGGTGACGCGCGAGTGAGCAGGGTCGTCGCCCTCATCGACGGCGAGCATTATCCGCCCGTCGTCCGTTTCGCCCTCGACGAGCTCTCCGCGCGACACGAGGTGGTCGGAGCCGCGTTCATCGGTGGGACGGAGAAGGTGGACGTCGAGGCGAGCGAGGACGTGTACGGCGTGCCGGTCGTGCGTGGATCGACCGCCGACGAGTCGGTGATGGAGGCCGTCGGACGCTTCGCTCCCGAGACGCTCGTCGACCTCTCGGACGAGCCCGTCGTGTCGGACGAGGACCGCTTCCGTCTCGCCTCGATCGCGCTCGAGGCGGGTGTGGCCTACGAGGGCGCGGACTTCCGTTTCACGCCCCCATGCTGCCGCTACGAGCCGAGGACCCCGACGCTCGCGATCATCGGCACGGGCAAGCGCGTCGG
>JAUVQN010000054.1 GCA_030598125.1 Coriobacteriia bacterium
GACGCGAAGCATACTGTCACGTATTCGAGGGCGATAGACGAGACGCTCTCACCGAACGCAGTGAAGGTCCTCGAGCGCAGGTATCTGTGTCGCGAGGCGGACGGGAGGCCGCAGGAGAAGCCGTCGGACATGTTCGTGCGGGTGGCTGAGAACATCGCTTCGGCCGAACGGCTCTTCGGCGCGGACGACGCCGTCGTCGCCGAGCACGCGCTCGACTTCTATGACCTCATGACCTCGCTCGACTTCCTCCCCAATTCTCCGACGTTGATGAATGCCGGACGGGAGCTGCAGCAGCTCTCCGCCTGCTTCGTGCTCCCGATCGAGGATTCGATGGAGTCGATCTTCGAGGCCGTTCGCGACACGGCGCTCATCCACAAGTCAGGCGGGGGAACCGGTTTCTCCTTCTCGCGGCTGCGTCCGGGAGGCGACCAGGTCCAGTCGACGCAGGGGGTATCGTCGGGCCCTGTGTCGTTCATGCGCGTGTTCAACCAGGCCACGGAGGCCGTCAAGCAGGGCGGGACGCGCCGCGGCGCGAACATGGGAGTGCTCCGCGTGGACCATCCCGACATCCTCCACTTCATCGAGTGCAAGTCAGAGGGTGACTTCGCGAACTTCAACATCTCGGTGGCACTCACGGAGGAGTTCATGGAGGCCGCGAAGGCCGGGACGGCGTACAACCTGGTGAACCCGCGGGACGGACGGGTCGTGGGAGAGCTCGACGCCCGCGACGTCTACGAGCTCGTGGTAGAGATGGCGTGGGCGACGGGCGACCCCGGGATCGTGTTCATCGACCGGATGAACAGGGACAATCCGACGCCCCAGCTGGGTGAGATCGAGTCGACGAATCCCTGTGGCGAACAGCCGCTGCTGCCCTACGAGGCGTGCAATCTGGGATCGGTGAACCTGTCCCGCTTCGTCACGACGAAGGACGGACAGCCGGTAGTGGACTGGGATCGGCTGGCTGGCGTGGTGGACCGGGCCGTGAGGTTCCTCGACGATGTCATCGAAGTGAACCGCTACCCGATCGAGCGGATCACCGAGCTCGCACGCGGCAACCGGAAGATCGGCCTCGGTGTCATGGGCTGGGCCGACATGCTCATCCTGATGGGCATCGCGTACGACTCGGACGAGGCGGTGGCCCTCGGCGAGCGTGTCATGGGCTTCATCCAGGCGGAGGGAAGAGCGGCGTCCGCGCGGCTCGCGGAGGAACGGGGGACCTTCCCCAACTTCGAGGGTTCCATCTTCGACACACCGGATGGCATGCGCGTGCGGAACGCCACCGTGACGACCATCGCACCGACGGGCACCCTGTCGATCATCGCGGGGTCCTCGTCGGGGATAGAACCGATCTTCGCCGTCTCCTACGTTCGCAATGTCATGGACAACGATCGCCTTGTCGAAGTCCATCCGATCTTCCGCGAGATGGCGGTCAAGCGCGGCTTCTACGACCAGGACCTCATGGGTCTCATCGCGGAGCACGGGTCGGTGGCCGACGTCGAGGACGTGCCTGAGGATGTCCGCCGCGTCTTCATCACCGCGCACGAGGTGGCTCCGGACCGGCACATCCGGATGCAGGCCACCTTCCAGAAGTACACCGACAACGCCGTCTCCAAGACGGTGAACTTCGCCAACGAGGCCACGGTCGACGACGTGCGCGCCGTCTACGATCTCGCGTGGACGCTCGGCGTGAAGGGCGTGACGATCTACCGGGACGGGTCGAAGGAGAACCAGGTCCTGTCCACCGGCAAGACGTACTCGCCCGCGAAGGAAGCGCCGAGGAAACCTGGCGTGCACGGGGAGATCGCGCCGCGCCCGCGCCCGCCCGTGACCACGGGCAGGACGGAGAAGATCCAGACCGGCTGCGGTAACGTCTACGTGACGATCAACTCCGACGAGAAGGGGCTCTGCGAGCTTTTCACGTCGATGGGGAAGTCGGGCGGGTGCGCCTCGTCGCAGTCGGAGGCGCTGTCCAGGATCATCTCGTCGGCACTCAGGGCAGGCGTAGATCCGGAAGCCATCGTGCGGCAGCTCCGGGGCATCCGCTGTCCCAACCCGCAGTGGGCCGAGGGCGGAGGGAAGGTGCTCTCGTGCGCGGACGCCGTGGGCATCGCGCTGGAGCACTACGTGGAGTGGCTGGAGACGGGGACCGCGACGACCGCCGTGTCCAGGAACGGAGACAGGCTGGACCATCTCTCTGGGGCGTGTCCGGAGTGCGGCGGGGCCGTCGAGCACGAGGGCGGCTGCATGGTGTGCCGCGCGTGCGGCTACAGCAAGTGCGCCTAGCATGGTGCTCTCCGACCGGACGATAAAGGACGCTCTCGCCGTCGGCCGCATCCGGGTCGAGCCGTGCGATCCAGACGACATCCAGCCCTCCAGCGTCGACCTGCACTTGGGCGGGAACTTCAGGGTCTTCCGGAACTCCCGCTACCCGTACATCGACCCGAGCCGGGAGCAGGCGGGTCTGATGGAACTGGTGGAGGCGACCGCGGAGGATCCCTTCGTGCTGCATCCCGGCGAGTTCGTGCTGGGCACGACCGTCGAGCGCATCGTCCTGCCCGAAGATCTCGTCGCCCGTCTCGAGGGAAAGTCGTCTCTCGGCCGGCTCGGACTGCTCATCCACTCGACCGCGGGCTACGTGGATCCAGGGTGGGACGGTCGGCTCACGCTCGAGCTCTCGAACGTAGCCAACCTGCCCATCGTGCTCATGCCGGGCATGGCCATCGGCCAGATATCGTTCTTCCAGATGACGACACCCGTGGACCGCCCCTACGGCACGCCCGGTCTGGGTAGCAAGTACCAGGGGCAGACGGATGTCACCGCGAGCAAGATGTTCGACAACTTCTAGGACACGCGTTTTCGGGGCGCCTCCCACTCCTGGAGTAGCTAGCGCGGATCGAAGTTCCCACAGCGCTCGGCGTCGGGCGCGCTTCTTGTCCTTGCGCGCACACCAGCCACCCTTCTTCCCAGCCTTGAAGTTCCGGCATGCGGAGCAGGTCAGCGAGTCGGTTCGCGGCCCTTTGCCGCTCTTCTGCCTCTTGCCCGACTTCTTCTTGCCGGACGCCTTCTTCTTGGCCACGCCGCCTCCGCGCCCATCACCCGATTCAGAGCCTGAGTGTCGCCTTGCTCACCACGCGCGCCGGGGCGAAGCCGGCGAGATACTTGCCGAGCCTCGACTCCATGAGTGGCAGCCAGCGCAGCTTGTGGCGGATGTTCGCACGCACGCCGCTCGTGGCGGTCGTGTAGCTCGCCAGCGCGTCCCCTCCGAGTGCCAGTGCCTCGCCCGCCAGGAGACCCGTGTTGAGGGCGTAGGAGATGCCCTCGCCCGAGGATGGCGACATGAAGCCCGCGGCCTCTCCGGCGAGCAGCACGCGACCTTCGCCGTCGTGGACGTCCGCCCGCGAGCGGACGGACAGCGCTGCGCCCGCCTCACGGCGGCGGGCCTCACCGAGTTGCGGCAGACGAGTACGGAGTTCCGCGAGTACCCGTTCGTGTCGCGCAGCGGGCTGCCGCGTGTGCGGGTAGAAGACCGAGCCGACGATGGCCTCGGCCCCCTTCGGCACGACGTACGCGTAGGCGAAGCAGTCGCCGATGTCCCGCATGTAGATGCAGTCGAAGAACGGCTCGAGCGGCCCCTCGAGCTCGACACGGTCCTGCAGCGTCACGTAGGTCGCAGGCCGGTAGGAGGACAGCGCGCGCCGGACGCTGGACCGCGCGCCGTCGGCTCCCACGAGCCATTCGCTCGTCTCTTGGAGCGGATCGCCGCCGTCCTGCAGTGTGACCCTCACGGAGTCCTCGTGCTGCTCGAGTGAGCGCAGCCGGCAGCCGCCGACGACCTCGACGGACTCGGGAAGGAAGGTGAGCAGCCAGTCGTCGAAGCGGCGGCGGTCGACGTTCGCGAACTCGAGTTCCGTGGGTCTCGCGATACTGCGGTCCCAGTCCACGTAGCGGAAGTTCACGTGCGGAGGATCGAGGACCATGTCGTTCGGCACGGCGGCCATCTTCGAGAGGAATCGCTGTGCATGGTGGTTGAGCATGCCGCCGCAGGACTTGTCGCGGGGGAGCGGTGACGCATCAATGAGGAGCACGGACCCCGACGGCGCGACCGCTCGCGCGGCCATCACTCCAGCTGGTCCCGCTCCTGCCACGATCGTGCGATAACGACCCCGTCTCGGCTCCAAGAGGCTCCTTCCGTCCCCAGACGATACTTCGCCCCGGCATGCTCGGTTCCTGCCCGTGCATGCTGTGGCGGCACGCCGCTTGCGGCACTTCACAAGTGCTAGGATGTACGGACGTCCGCCGCCGGAATGGCGGCTTCGAACGCGAGACGGAGGTTCAATGGCGAAGTGCTGGGAGACGAGGCCGTGCGACGAGGAGATGCAGGCCGACTGCCCGCACCCCACGGTCATGCACGATCGCTGCCCAGCGGCGTGCGCCTTCGCCTACTGCGTGCGGCCGACCCGAAAAGTGACGAGCGACCCGCGGCTCGTGTTCGACGAGACCGTCGACCGGAGCACGGCGATCCGTGCCGAGTGCCTCCATTGCGAGTTCTTCCTCACGCACGCCCCGCGGATAGATGAGAAGGACGCCGGCTAGCGGATCGTCGGCCGACGCGGTCGGCCGAGAGCTCGCAGCATTCGGCATGGAGCTCGCGGCGTCCAGGTCCGCGCAGCTCGGCACTCGTTTCACGGATGTCGTGGACGCGGACCGGCTCGTCAGATCGGACCCCAACGCCTTCCTGTTCGGCGTCCTGTTCACGCAGGGGATCCCTGCCGAGCGGGCGTGGGCGGCCCCTTTCGGTCTTCGCGAGAGGCTCGGGCACCTGGAGCCGTCACGGCTCGGGCGTGAGCCGGAGGCTGTGGCTCGTGCCGTCGCCGCGCCCCCGGCGCTGCATCGTTTCAAGCACACTCTGGCCGCGTGGGTGAGCAGTGCGGGGTCGCGCATCGCGTCATCGTGGGAGGGCGACGCGGATCGGATCTGGCCGGACGGCGCCAGCGTCTCCGAGGTCGCCGGGCGACTGCTCGAGTTCGACGGGATCGGGCGCAAGAAGGCGGCGATGACGGTGGAGATCCTGAGGCGGCACTTCGGCGTGCGCCTCACCTCGGCCGAGGAGGGGACGGTCGCCTACGACGTGCATGTGCGACGTGTCTTCCTGAGGTCGGGTCTTGCAGACGTGGACGATCCCGACACGATAGAAGCGGCAGCGCGTCTCGCATTCCCCGACGCGCCCGGCCTGCTCGACCTGCCTGCGTGGCTCGTGGGCCGTGAACACTGCCGTCCTTCTCGACCGGAGTGTGACGGCTGCCGCCTCGAGGCCGTGTGCGCACGGCGCTGCTGGATCGAGGTCGAAGGCGTCGGCGTCCGCTCCTAGCCGCTGCCGCGCCTGTCAGTCGAGGGAGCGGAAGAGCAGGCCGGAGAGCAGCTTCGGGTAGAAATAGGTCGACTTCTGCGGCATCGTCTCGCCCGCCGACGTGACGTCCCGTAGCTGGTCCATGCTCGTGGGTCTCAGGATGAAGACGACGTCGTGCCCGCTCGTCGCGAGCGCGGCGTCGACGTCCTTGACGAAGGACAGTCGCTCGAGTGTGGCCGGACGGTCCGGGTGGACGTCGAGCAACCGATCGAGGACGAGCTCCTGCAGCACCGCGACGTCGAGCTCCTTCCACGCTGGCGACGCGTCGCGTCCGATCTCCTCGGCGAGGTCCACGTCGTCGCGCAGTCGCGCCAGGACGGTCGTGTCGTCGGCCGGCGTGTGGACCCCGAAGGCGGGTCCGCGCACCTGCGCGAGCTCGGCCTCGAGGTCGTCGCCGGCCGGTGCGAGGACGAACCTCGAGTCGAGATCGGCCCGGAACGCCCGAGGATCGAACGGTCTGACGTCGGCGTCGACCACGCGGTGCGTGGGAAGCACGACCAGATCCGGATCGTCCATGCTCACGAGCGCCATCATGATGCCGTCGTACGCGGGCGTGGTCCCGGGTGCGACGCAGTCGGCCGCCGCGCGACGCTCATCGCGATAGGCGAGCGCGGTCGTGTAACGGTGGTGGCCGTCCGCGATGAGAATCTGCTGGTCCTCGAAGTACTGCGCGAGCAGATCGGCCTCCCGGGGGTCCGTGATGGCCCATACGACGCTCTCGACGCCGTCGGGGTCGGTAGCTGTCGCGAGCGGGACCCCTTCGGTCGCCCGGTCGAAAACGGCACTCGTGACGTGGTCGGGGTCTGGGTACAGCGCGAGCACCTGGCTCAGGTTCGCGGCGCATGCTCGGGTCAGGCGCAGCCTGTCGTCGAGAGCTTTGGGGAGCGTACGCTCATGCGGTACGACCACGCCCGCCGAGAGGGGCTCCAGCCCGACCTCGGCTATGAACGCGCGCCGCCGCACGCGCCGGTCGCGGAGGGAGAAGCGCTGTTCGACCACGTAGACAGCGGGCTCATCGTCGTGCTCCAGCACGCCGTCCGCTCGCCACGCTCGCCATCGCTCTCCGCCGGTCTCGTAGCGGTTGCCGGGCTCGTCAGGGTCGAGCGTACCTTCCGGGAGCTCGAGCGCGACGACGTTGTGGGGGTCGGCTGCGAGGAGCCGTTTGCGTTCGGCAGGACCCACCACGTCGTAGGGGGGAGCGACGAAGGGGGAGATGTCCGCGCCCTCGCCGTGCGTGTATCGGATAGCGTTGAACGGGCGGATCGTCGCCACGCGGGATTCCTTCGGCCGCGGCCCAGTCGCGCGTACATACTAGCTAGCCGAGAAGCGCGCGCGCACCGAGGAAGTACACGATGCCCAGCAGCGTCGTCCCGATGAAGCTCTTGGTCCACCAGTACGTCGCCGCGGTCGGTATCGCGGCCACGAGGTAGGGGTTGTCCCACGGGACGATCCACTCGCCTCTCGGCAGCAGGATCTCGTTCGCCACGATAGCAGCGAGCACCGAGACGGGGACGTAGGAGAGCCAGCGGCGCACCACGCCGGGGATCTCCACGCGAGACAGCGCCGCGACGGGCGTGAGTCGTATGGCGTAGTTGGCGACGCCCATCCCGATCACGATGGCCCAGATCTCCGCGCTCACTCGAACACCACCGTGGCGACCGTCGCGGCAGCGAGCGCCGCGAGGACGAGGTACCAGTTCCCCGGCAGCGTCGCGGCGAAGAGGAGGGTGAACGCGGCCGCTATGGCCGCCGTCACGACGTGCGAGCGATCCTCGACGAGCCCCACGAGCAGGGCGGTGAACATCGCCGGCATGGCGTACTGGAGACCCCATCTCGACGGGTCCCCGATGGCCGACCCGGCGACGGCGCCGACGGTGGTCCCGAGCACCCAGCCCGACCAGGCGATCAGGCCGACACCCAACATGGAGGCGGCGGTCGCGCGTGCGGAGCGCAGCTCGAGCACGTTGACGGCGTACGTCTCGTCGGTGAGGAAGAACGCAAGACCGGCCTGCGCAGGCATGCCGATCCCGCGCATCATCGGGACCAGGGTGGCGCCGAACAGCACGTAGCGCAGGTTCACGACTGAGGAGGCGACGAGGACCGCGAGCACGGTCGCTCCCGACTCGTAGAGTGACAGCCCGATGAACTGACCTGCTCCTGCCAGAGCAAGCGCGGAGCAGCTGGCCGCCTGGAGGACGGAGAACCCGGCCGCGCGCGACACGACACCGAACGCGGCCCCGACAGGAAGGTAGCCCAGGAAGATCGGGAGGCCGGACTTCAGGCCCTGCGCGAATCCGTGGGTGGCGTGATGCTTGCTCGCACCATCGGTGTCCACGGCGGTCTCCGGCTCAGGCATGGCGCGAATCGTATCATACGGCCAGGAGCGCGGGAGATACTTTGCGGGCGAGGTAGAATGGTCTCAGGAGCCAGTGACCCCGGGAGGCGGCTGTGATGGAGTTCTCGATCGTCTGCCCCAACGATGGAACCGTCGAAGTGAGCCTCGAGGATGTGTCCTCGATAGTGTTCCACAGCTTCGAGTCCGTGGATGTCGTCTTCGCGTGTCCGCGGTGTGGCACCGAGGTAGGCATGTCCGCGAAGATTCCCAACATGCTCATCACGACGCTGGATCTCTCCGAGATGCTCGAGCGCTCGCTCGAGGGGGATGAGACCGTCGCCGAGATCGTCGAGATCGTGGCGCAGGAGGAGGCGGCTGACGCGGAGTACGCCGCGGTCTTCAGGGCCGCGCCCCTCTCCGAGGACGAAGAAGAGCGCATCGAGCGGTACTGCGAGTACTTCCGGCGCCAGCTCGCCGGTTGCGACACGGTGGAGCGGTTCCTCTCAGAGGTCGACGCGCCCTAGCGGACGTCACGCCCGCGCGTCTCTCACGTCCGCATCCGCGTCCCGTGCGTGTCGCCACGTCCCCTGAGTGCCCACGGCAGTGCGAGGAGCGCGCCGGTCACGAAGCCGCCGATGTGCGCCATCCAGGCCATGCCGCCCGCCGCCGAGGCGGCCGGACCGAAGGCTGCGACGGCGCTCGCCGCTTGCAGGAGGAACCAGACGGCGATGGCGAACAGGGCCGGGACGCGGGCCACCTCGACGAAGAAGAAGACAGGCACCAGCGTGACGACCGGAGCGCGCGGGAAGAGGATCGCGTAGGCGCCGAGCACGCCGGCGACGGCACCGCTCGCGCCCACGAGCGGCACGGCCGATTCCGGCGTCGCGAAGGCCTGTGCGCCAGCGGCGGCTACGCCGCATGCGGCGTAGAGCGC
>JAUVQN010000055.1 GCA_030598125.1 Coriobacteriia bacterium
AGGGCAAGCGGCAGCCCGGCTCGTCGTTCAAGACGTTCGTCCTCGTGACCGCGATCGAGCAAGGGGTGTCGCCGAACAGCTACATCGACGGCCGCGCACCGGCGCGCATCCCGATGGAACCCAAGACGTGGGTCGTGTACGGCGGCCGAAGCGGCCACATCACCATATCGAGCGCGACGGTCGGGTCGGTGAATGCAGCCTACGCACGCCTGATCATGAAGGTCGGTCCCGAGAACGTGAAGGAGACCGCGCAGCGGATGGGGATCACCACGGACATCGCCCCCTATCCGTCGATCGCGCTGGGCGGGGAGAACGTGGCTCCCATCGAGATGGCCTCCGCCTACGGCACGCTCGCGAACAACGGCGTGCACAACCGCCCGGTCACGATCACGCGCATAGAGGATTCGAACGGGAACCTGATCTATCAGCACGAGCCGGAACCACAGATCATCCTCGCGCCCGAGGTCTCCTACGCGACGACGAGGATCCTGCAGCGCGTCATCTCGAGCGGGACGGGTCGCGGGGCAGCCATCGGCCGACCCGCGGCAGGCAAGACTGGGACGAGCCAGACGTATCGCGATGCGTGGTTCGTGGGCTACACCCCACAGCTTGCCACCGCGGTCTGGATGGGCTACTACGACCGCGAGCTCCCGATGAGCAACGTGCACGGACGGCGGGTCTTCGGGGGGACGTTCCCTGCGACCATCTGGAAGATATTCATGTCGCGGGCTCTGGCGAACGAGCCGGTCCTCGACTTCCAGTCGGCGCCGAGTCCTCGGTACACGAAGTTCTGGTCGAGGCCGGGTAGGCCGGGTTCGGCCACCTCGACGCCGCAGCCCGCACCGCCGCCGCAACCAACACCGCCGCCTCAGACGGAACCCGTGCCGGAACCCGTGCCCGAACCAGAGCCCGAACCAGAGCCCGAGCCCGAGCCTGAACCGGAGCCACCGCCGGAGCCCGAGCCAGAGCCCACGAGCACGCCGAACCCGACGGCGGTCGCGAGATAGCCGGGTCCCTTCGGGCGGTGGTCACTCGAGCGTAGTGTCACGGGAGACCGGCCTCTCGGAGGTGGCCGGACGCTAGCGGCGGACGCGCACGATCCCTGACACGCAGGTGACGTCGACGCCCTGGGACTCGATCTCGTCGAGGACGAGGTTCATGCCGATCGCGTCCGACGCTATGTGCCCGGCGATCACGAGATTCAGCTTCAGCTCACCGGCGTGCTTGATGTGCTCCTCGGAGTAGTGCATGCCTACGAGAGTGCCGACGCCGGCGGCCGCGAGCCTGTCGAGCGCTTCCTTCGGCCCTTCGGTGCCGCCTGTCATGTCCACCACCGCGCGACCGGGCCGCAGCTCCGCGTCTCCTTGGACGATCGCGGGGCCGCAGCCCTTCTTCGCCGCATCCTCGTCCTCGGGGATCGTGCGGAGCGCCTTGACGAGCGACTCCAGACTGTCGGCGGCGGTCGCATCGACGAACCGCTGGACGAACGATGTGACGCAGTTGTCCGCCGGCGTGTGGCACGACATCAGAGCGAGGTCCAGCTGCTCGGCTGCGGACACCGTACGGTAATGGTTGTGCGGCATCACCTTGCGCCGGACCTCCCGAGCGCGTTCCATGATGAGCGCGTCCGCGACTCCCAGGCCCACGCCCTGCGCGCTCCACAGATCGGCCTGCATGCGCATGACCTCGTCGAGGTTGGCGAAACCGGGCCCCTCGGGGTGGTGCGCGAACACGAGATCGATGGGCTCGCCGCGCTCGCGCAGACGGTCGGCAAGGAGCATCTCTCCAACCTCCATGTCCACACCGCAGATCAAGCCGCGCACCTCGAGGTCCGGGTCCCCGACGACGATTCGAGTATCCGAGTACGGGTTGGCCAGGCGCTCCTCGTCGAAGAAGACCTTGTCGTCGTCGGTCAGCTTGTCGTAGGCAGTACGCTCGCGCTCGAGCGCACGGTCGATCTCCACGCTGCCGCGGGGATCCTCGGCGATCCCCTTGTCGACAGCGGTCTTGTAGATGTCACCGAGTCTCACGGTCGTGTCCTCTTCCCTGGGCGCCACTCGCCCGCCCCTTCGGTATCCGTCGTCCCGGCTTCGCGCGCGAGACGTACGGGTTGTC
Organism: Coriobacteriia bacterium; assembly: GCA_030598125.1. GTDB lineage: Bacteria > Actinomycetota > Coriobacteriia > Anaerosomatales > JAUVQN01 > JAUVQN01. Next base: position 2,116 of record JAUVQN010000055.1, read on the forward strand.
CACGAGATAGTACCGCAGTGGCAGTCCGTGGCCTTGGGAAAGACCGACGCGACCGGAGACGCCTGTCTCATCGTCCGGCGGAGCGACCGGCTCACGGACGCTCAACCGACCCTCCCCAAGGAGCGTGCCGTTGTCGTCGAGGTCGACACCGAGCGCCTGGGCGACCTTGCCCGGTCCGTTCGTGAGCTCGGGCCCGGCCCGGCCCGCGCGTCGATCGACCATGACGTCGATCCCCGCTATTGGCTCCACGGCGCGGATGAGCACTGCTCCGGCCTCGCCCTCCCGCTCCGCCACGAGGTTGAGCATGTGGTGCATCCCGTACGTGAAGTAGACGTAGATCGTGCCGGGCCGGCCGTACATCACGCGATTGCGCTCCGTCACACCCCGGGTGGACGCGTGGGAACCAGGGTCATTCGCGCCCAGGTACGCCTCCGTCTCGACGATGCGCCCGGCCGTGAGACGTCTGCCCACGGTGCTGACGAGCGTCGCGCCGAGCAGTTCCTCGGCGACCGCACGCGAGTCGCGAGCGAAGAAATCCTGCGGCAGCGGACTCCCGAGCGCGTCCTCGTCCTCCTCCCCGCCGGCAGACTCGGCGCGCTTCTTCATTCCGGTGAGCGCGAGGCGACCCACTCCCGGTCGGCCTCGAGCCGCCCGCGCGCTACGCCGAACTGGTCGGAGACAGCGTCGGGCGAAGAGCCACCACGGCTCGAGCGCCGCGACACGGCAGCGTCGGCGGAGATCACCGCGAGGACGTCCTCCCCGAACTCCGGCGAGAAGCCGCGCAACTCGTCCAGCGAGACGTCCTCGAGCGCGCGCCCGTCGGCCTCGCACGCGAGAACGATACGCCCGATGACCTCATGCGCGTCCCTGAAGGGGACTCCCTGTCCGACGAGATGATCCGCCAGGTCGGTCGCGGCCATGAACCCTCCACGAACGGCCGCGCGCATCCGGCCCTCGTCCACGCGCATGGTCCCGACCATCCCCGCCACAGCGACGAACGAGTCGGCCAGCGTGTCCACGGCGTCGAAGACGGCGGGTTTGTCCTCCTGCATGTCTTTGTTGTACGCGAGCGGAAGACCCTTCAGCATCACGAGCAGCGCCGTCAGGTCGCCGACGACGCGACCCGTCTTCCCGCGTACGAGTTCGGCGAAGTCCGGGTTCTTCTTCTGCGGCATGATCGACGAGCCGGTCGCCCACGCGTCGTCCATGACGACGAAGGCGAACTCCTGGCTCGACCAGAGCACGAGCTCCTCACAGAGCCGCGAGAGATGGACCATCGCGACCGTGCAGGCGTACGTGAGATCGACCAGGAAGTCCCGGTCCGAGACGGCGTCCATGGAGTTCTCGGCCACGCTTCCGAAGCCGAGCCGTTCCGCGACGAGCCCACGATCGATCGGGAAGGGCGTTCCCGCGAGCGCGGCGCTACCGAGCGGCATGCTGTCCGCGGAGTCGTGCGCGAACCGGAGACGCCGCACGTCCCTGGCGAGCATCCAGGTGTATGCGAGCAGGTGATGCGCAAAGAGGACCGGCTGCGCCCGCTGCAGATGGGTGTAGCCGGGCATGATCGCTCCCGGATGCGCGTCGGCCACTGCGAGCAGCGCGGTCCTGAGCCCGTTCGCACCGGCGGCGAGCTCGAGAGCGGTCCGCTTCACGTACATCCTGGTATCGAGCGCGACCTGGTCGTTCCGCGATCTGGCGGTGTGGAGTCTGCCCCCGGCCGGACCTACGCGATCGACGAGCGCGCGCTCGATCGCCATGTGTATGTCCTCGTCTGCGTTCGAGAACTCGAAGGACCCGTCGCGGATGTCCCGGTAGATCGCGGAGAGACCCTCTTCGATCCTGGCGGCGTCCTCCCCGGAGATCACGCCTGTCTGGGCGAGCATGCGTGCGTGCGCGATAGAGCCGCGGATGTCCTCCTCCCACATCCGGCGATCGACGGGCAGCGAGGCGCCGAACTCGTCGGTGAAGCGATCCGCCAAGCGATCGAAGCGACCGCTCCAGGCCTTGTCGTACTCCTCATCCACGGCTCAGACCTCGCCTTCGTGGCCGGCCCGCTTGCGCTGGTGCGCCCAGACCTTGGTCGGCAGCCCCCATAGATCGATGAAACCTTTGGAGGCCGCATGATCGAAGGTGTCCGCTTCGTCGTACGTCGCGAGCTCGTAGTCGTAGAGCGAGTAGTCCGAGCGCCTGCCGACCACGACGCAGCTCCCCTTGAAGAAGCGCAGCTTGACGTCGCCGGTGACCAGCTGCTGCGTAGACTCGATGAAGCCGTCGAGCGCCTCCTTGAGCGGCGAGAACCAGAGCCCGTTGTAGACGAGCTCGGCCCACTTCTGCTCGACTCCGAGCTTGTAGTGGAGCAGGTCACGCTCGAGGCAGACGTCCTCGAGGGCCTTGTGCGCCTCGATGAGCGCAAGGGCGCCGGGGACCTCGTATATCTCGCGGCTCTTGAGACCGACGAGCCTGTTCTCGATCATGTCGATGCGGCCGAACCCGTGCGAGCCGGCCACGTCGTTCAGTCCCGTCACGATCTCCTCGAGACCCATGATGCGCCCGTCGAGGGCGACCGGCAGCCCCTCGCGGAAGGAGATCTCGACGTACTCGCTCTCGTCCGCCGCCGTCCGTGCCGCGGAGGTCATCACGTAGATGTCCTCGGGCGGCTCCGTCCAGGGATCCTCGAGCACACCACACTCGATCGCGCGTCCCCAGAGATTGTCATCGATCGAGTACGGACTCTCGCTCGTGGTCGGCACGGGGATGCCGCGCTCCTTCGCGTACTCCATGGACTCCTCGCGCGTCATGCCCCAGTCCCGCACGGGCGCGAGCACGCCGAGATCGGGATCGAGCGCCATGATGCCGACCTCGAAGCGGACCTGGTCGTTGCCCTTGCCGGTGCAGCCGTGAGCGATGTAGTGCGCTCCCTGGCGGTGCGCCTCCTCGACCAGGTGCTTGACGATGATCGGCCGGGAGAGCGCGGACACCAGCGGGTACTTGTTCTCGTAGAGCGCGTTCGCCTGGAGTGCCTTGGAGACGAAGTCGTCCACGTACTCGGTCTTCACGTCCCGGACGATCGACTCCACCGCCCCGATACCGAGCGCCTTCTCCCGAACCATCTCGAGGTCCTGTCTGAGCTGGCCCACGTCGATGGCGAGCGCGACGACGTCGAGGTCGTGCCGCTCCCTCAGCCACTGGATCGCGACGGACGTGTCGAGTCCGCCGGAGTACGCGAGTACGACCTTCTGCTTGTCCATGGGATCCCTTCCCGCGCGGCGGCGCGAGGTCGGCGGCTACCCCTAGCGATACCTGTCGAGGCGCTCGACGAGAGCCTCGCCGGCACGCCCGTCAGCGGTGATCATGAGTATCGTGTCGTCCCCCGCGATCGAGCCGAGGATCCCGTCGAGGTCGGCGGCGTCGAGCGCCGCGGCCACACCGGGTGCCGCACCCGCCGAGGCCTTCACGAGGACGAGGTTGTCGGCGCGCACCACTTCCTCGACGAGCTCGGAGACCATGCGCTGGAGGTGTACGTCCTCCGAGAGCACGTAGACGCCTTCGGGCAGCTTCACGACGCCCATGTCTGCGATATCTCGCGAGACCGTCGCCTGCGTGCACGTGAATCCTTCCTCGTGCAGCCCGTCGACGAGGTCGCGCTGCGTCCGCACGACCGTCGAGCGCACGATGCGTCGGATCGCTTCCTGTCTCAGTCGTCGCTTGCGCATGTGCTCACCTTCGCGTATCGGGTCGCTGCTCCAAGACCGCATGGATCATATCCAGCGCCGCATCGGCGTCCGACTGGGTGCAGACGAGCGGCGGGAGGATCCTCACGACACTGTCCCCTATGTTGTTGAGGATGACACCCTCGTCGAGCGCTGAGGCCGCTACGTCCACGGCTATCGGCTCCGCGAGCTGAGCGCCGATCATCAGTCCGGCACCGCGCACCTCCACGATGCCCCCCGTCTCGCGCCCGATGGCCTCGAGCCGCGCCCGCACGTAGGCGCCCACACGCTCCGCGGCCGCGCCGAGGTGCTCCGACTCGAGCGCGCCGAGCGCAGCCAGTCCCGCCGCGCACACCACGGGCCCTCCCCCGAACGTCGTCGCGTGGTCGCCGGGACCGAACGCTTCCGCCACCGCCCTCGCGGCGACCACGGCCCCGATAGGCAGACCGTTGGCCAGCGACTTCGCCATGGTCACGACGTCTGGCTCGACGCCGTAGCCCTGGAAGGCGAACGCGGGTCCCGTCCGATAGCAGCCCGTCTGCACCTCGTCGAGCATCAGGAGTACTCCCCGCTCGTTGCAGAGGCGCTCCGCTCCCTTCAGGTAGGCGCGGTCGCAGGGATGCACGCCGCCCTCCCCCTGCACCGGCTCGAGCAGGACCGCGCACGTGTCGCGCGTGATCGCCGCCTCGAGCGCGTCGAGGTCGTTCAGGGGCACGTGCCGGAAGCCTGGCGGCAGCGGCTCGAACGGCTCGTGTTTCGCCGGCTGCCCCGTGGCAGCGAGCGTCGCGAGGGTGCGGCCGTGGAAGCTGCCGAGCGCCGTGACGATCTCGACGCAGCGGCGGCCTTTGTGGGTCACACCCCACCTGCGAGCGAGCTTGATGGCGCCTTCGTTGGCCTCGGCGCCCGAGTTCGCGAAGAAGACCTTCCGCTCGCCGCCGGCGAGCTCCGAGATCCGTTCGGCGAGCGCGCCCTGGTGCTCCGAGTAGTAGAGGTTCGAGACATGCGTGAGCCTCCCCACCTGCTCGCGGACGGCCTCCACGACGGCAGGGTGAGAGTGTCCGAGGTTCACCGCGCCGATCCCCGACACGAAGTCCAGGTACTCACGCCCGCCGTCGTCGACGAGCGTCATGCCGCGCCCTTCGACGAAGAGCACGTGCTTGCGCGAGTACGTGCCGATGTGGAACGCCGCATCCATTGCGACGGCCCTATCGAGCCTCTCGCCCATGGCTCAACCCCCCTCCCCCGTATGCGTGATCATCGTACCGACGCCCTCGTCGGTGAATACTTCCAGCAAGAGCGCATGCTCGACCGCGCCGTTGAGGACGTGTGCGCGACGCACGCCCGCGTCGAGCGCTTCGACGCACGCCTGGACCTTCGGGATCATCCCGCTGGAGAGGGCGTCCGACTCGAGGATCTCCCGCGCCTGCCCCAGCGCAAGCGAGCTTATCAGCGATGAGGGATCCTCCACGTCCCGGTAGAGCCCGTCCACGTCCGTGAGGAAGATCACCTTCTCGCTGCCGAGTGCCGCGGCTACCTCGCCCGCCACAGTGTCCGCGTTGATGTTGTACGATCCGCCCTCTTCGCCCACGCCCACGGACGCGATCACGGGGATGAAGCCGTCATCCACGAGTCTCATGAGCACCGACGTGTCCACTCGCTTCACCCGACCGACACGGCCGAGACGCTCCGAGATGGGCTCGGCGGTGAGCAGGTTCGCGTCGTCGCCGGACACGCCGATCGCGAACTTCCCGTGCCGGTTGATGGCGGCGACGAGCGTCTTGTTGACGTTGCCCACGAGCACCATCTTGACGAGTTCCATCGTGGCGTCGTCGGTCACCCGGAGTCCGTCGACGAACTCCACCTCCATGCCCAGCCGGCCCATGTAGTCGTCGATGTACGGACCGCCACCGTGCACGATGACCGGGTTCAGACCGACGAGCTTCATCAGCACGATGTCCTGGGCGACCGACTCCCTGAGAGCCGCGTCGGTCATCGCGGAACCGCCGTACTTGATGACGGCGATCTTGCCGCAGGCGGCCTTGATCCACGGAAGGGCCTCGGTCAGCGTTCGTGCCTTGAAGAGCAGCTCCTCCATGCGGCGCACCTCCCCTCTCAGGTCGTGTAGTCGGCGTTGATCCGAACGTACTCGTACGTGAGATCGCACGTGAGCACCGTCGCGCGTGCCTCGCCCACGTTGAGACCCACGACTACCTCGATCTCACGGGTCGCGAGCACAGCGGCGGCCTCCTCCTCGTCGAACGGCACCGCCGAGCCGCCCTCGGCGAGCACGACGTCGCCGAAGCGGACCTCGATGGAATCGGGATCCACGTGGGCCTCCGAGGCTCCGACGGCCGACACGACGCGTCCCCAGTTGGGATCGCCGCCGAACACGGCGCATTTGAAGAGGGGCGACTCGGCGACCGCTCTCGCGGCGGCCACGGCTTCGCTCTCGTCCCTGGCGCCCTCCACGACCACCTCGACGAGCTTGGTGGCCCCTTCGCCGTCCTCGACGATCATCCGGGCGAGCAGCCCGCAGACGTCGGCGACGGCTCCGGCCACCGCGTCGTATGCGCTCGAGCCGGACTCGATCGGCTCGCCGCCCGCGGCGCCGTTCGCCATCAGAAGACACATGTCGTTCGTGGAGGACTCACCGTCGACGGTGATCCGGTGGAAGCTCGACTCCACGGCCGCGCCCAGCGCCGCGGACGTCGCCGACGGCGAGAGCGGCGCGTCCGTCGTCAGGATGCACAGCATCGTGGCCATGTCGGGCCGTATCATGCCGGCCCCCTTGGCCATCCCG
>JAUVQN010000053.1 GCA_030598125.1 Coriobacteriia bacterium
CACGAAGACGCCCTCGATCACATCGAGGTCGAGGTCGAGGTCGAGCGCGAGCTGCCGAGCCGTGGTGCCGGCTTCGGGCACGTCGATCTCGACGGTCGTCGGCAGTCCGGCTGCCCTCCTGGAGGAGTGCAGCAGCCCGAACATGCGCACGGTCACGGGGCGAGAGGCTTCCATGACTCGACGATACCAGTCCGTCGCCGTGGCCGCGTGACGCCCATCACTGTCGCGCGTGGTTGCCGCGGAGCCCCCGGCGTGATTGCTGCGAAGCCCCCGCCCCTGCGAAGCCCCCGCCCTGGCGCGGCCTTCGCTGGCCGAGGCCTGGCACACGAAGGGGGACACCCATGGCATCCGAGAACGTCGCACACGTGCGCTGCCTCGCGCTCTTCCACACGTTCCAGCGCGACCACAACCGACCGCCGGAACTCGACGTCGAGGTGCCCGAGGACGGCGTCACGGTCCTGGGCCTCGTCGAGCAGATGGGGCTTCCGGTCGAGAGCCTGGACGGAGCGTTCATCAACTACCGCAACTCGGGGCCGGACGCGATCGTCCGGCCGGGAGACCGGGTCGCACTCGTGCCTCAGGGGACGCCGGCGTCGTACCCTGCCTTCTTCGGGCCGTTCGTCACGCGGGAGTAGCCCCCCCGGGCACCGTCGACAAGGTGCGCCCTAGCTGCGCGGAACCCGTTTGCGCTCGTTCTCGGTGAGCAGGCGTTTGCGCAGACGGATGCTCTCGGGAGTGACCTCCACAAGCTCATCGTCCTCGATGTATTCGAGGGCCTCTTCGAGGGTGAAGGTGGTCGGCGGAGCGAGCTGGACACCCTTGTCGGATCCCGAAGCGCGCATGTTCGTCAGCTGCTTCGCTTTGGCGACGTTCACCACGAGATCGCTGTCCTTGGCGTGCTCGCCTACGATCATCCCCTCGTAGCACATCTCCCCGGGGCCGACGAACATGACCCCTCGCGTCTGCAGCGTGTCGAGCGCGTAGGCGACCGCCCTGTCCGTCGCCATCGCGATGAGCGAGCCGTTCTGGCGCCCGCCGATGTCGCCCTGGTGCGGCCCGTACTCGCTGAAGTGATGGAAGAGGGTCGCTTCGCCGCGCGTCGCATTGAGGACGCGGGTCCGCAGTCCCATCACGCCACGCGACGGGATGAGGAACTCCAGGTGCGCCCGGTCCTCGACGCGGTCCATCTCGCGTATCCGACCCCCGGATGCACCGTAGATCTCGATGACCTTGCCCGCGTACTCGCTGAGTACGTCGACGACCGCGAGCTCGATCGGCTCGAGCGTGACCCCGCCCTCCTTCTTGAGGATCACCCGCGGCCGGCCTACCTGGAACTCGTAGCCCTCGCGCCGCATCGTCTCCATGAGCACCGAGAGGTGCAACACGCCCCTGCCCGCGACCTCCAGACCGTCGCGGCCCTCGGTCTCGGTGATGCGCATCGAGATGTTGGACTCCCCTTCTCGCTGGAGGCGCTCTTTGAGCTGACGCCCGCCCACGATGTCGCCCTCCTTTCCCACGAGGGGGCTGGTGCTGGGAGCGAACACGACCGACATCGTCGGCTCTTCGAGGTGGATGGGCTCGAGCTCGAGCGGGTCGACGCGGCAGGTGAACATGTCCCCGATGTCGGCGTCGTCCACGCCGACCACGGCGACGATGTCGCCCGCGTGGGCGCTCTCGGCCTCTTGGCGACCGAGCGCCTCGAACGTGAAGAGCTGCGCGATCTCGGCGTTGTAGCGGCTGCCGTCGTTCTTGACGACGAGTATCCGGTCGCCGGCGCGCATCGTGCCCGAGAAGATGCGGCCGATGCCGATCCTGCCCACGTACTCGGAGTAGTCGACGGTGCAGACCTGCATGGCGACCGGTCCGTCCGGAGCGCAGTCGGGCGGCGGTATGTGGTCCACGATCGCGTCGAGGAGCGGCGCCATGTCCTCGCCCTCGTCATCCGGCTCGAGCCTCGCGTAGCCGTCAATCGCGCTGGTATAGACGATGGGGAAGTCGAGCTGCTCGTCGTCGGCACCGAGCGAGACCATGAGGTCGAAGACCTGGTCGATCACCTCGCGCGGACGCGCGCCGGGCCGGTCGATCTTGTTCACCACGACGAGCGGTTTGAGCCCGTGCTCGAGGGCCTTGCCGAGCACGAACCGCGTCTGCGGCATGGCTCCTTCGAAGGCGTCCACGATGAGAAGCGCGCCGTCCGCCATCTTGAGGACCCGCTCGACCTCGCCGCCGAAGTCCGCGTGGCCGGGCGTGTCGATGACGTTGATCTTGACCCCGCGATGCCGGATCGAGATGTTCTTCGCCAGGATGGTAATGCCGCGCTCCCGCTCCTGGTCGCTGCTGTCCAGCACGCGCTCGTCCACACGCTGGTTCTCGCGGAAGACGCCGGACGCGAAGAGCAGCCGGTCCACGAGCGTCGTCTTCCCGTGATCGACGTGGGCGATGATGGCGATGTTCCTGACATCAGTCTGGAGCATGGTTCTCCGAGGCCGGGCGCGCTCCCTGCAGAGGTCGGCAGCGACGGGCCACGTTAGCACGCATCACGCCATCCGGCCATGCGATACTGGCCGGGTTCCGGCCGCTTCTCACTGGGGAGACAGCATGGGCACCGACTACGCGCAGATAGAAGACACCCAAGTCGACCATGGAGAGCCCGCCGCTGAGCTCGTCGCGCGCTACGGACGGGGCGCGGCGCTCGTGCGCGCGTCGGTCGCCGGCCTGTCGCCCGAGCAACTGCTCGGCTACCCGGTCCCGGAGAAGATGAGCGTCCAGGAGGTCGTCTGCCACGTGGCGGACTGCGAGCAGTTCCTGGCCGACCGCATGAAGCGCGCGATCGCGCTGGAGCGGCCACTTCTCGTGGGTGTGGACGGCTGGCACTATCCCGAAGCGCTCCACTACGCCAAGCGCGACATCGAGCTCGATCTCACCCTCATCGACGCGACGCGCGCGCAGATGGCGGCCGATCTCGGCCGCCTCGCCGGCGAGACATGGTCGCGCGTCGCCGTCCACACGGAAACGGGGCTCGTCACGCTGCGGCAGCTCCTGCTGCACACGATCCGCCACCTCGAGTGGCACGTGGGGACGATCAACGACAAGCGTGAGGCGATGGGGCTCGCACGTACGGCGGACTAGCTCGCGTGGTCCGGGCTCGCGCGCGCCGCGCGCGCCCTAGACCCAGCCCTTCTCGGACCAGACGTCCCAGCCGATCCGGAGGGCGGCGGCGATGGAGTCGCCGGTCGCTTCCGAGAGCTCCCTCACGCGGAAACAGGACTTCCCGGTGAGGAGCGCTAACAGCTCGGGATCGAGACGCTCCTCGATCTCAGGGTCGGAGTAGATGGGGATGAAGTAGAAGCCGACCCACCGCTTCTGGATGATGACGGCGGCGAACATGACTCCCTTGCGCGTGCGGGTGGGCGTGTCGGGACCCTTCGCCTTGCCGTAGCCGTGCGGGCCGGTCGGGATCTCGATCTCCTTGTCCGACCAGAGCTCGTAGCGCTCCGGCGTGTCGTAGCGCACCTCGAGCCGCGAGGCGTAGGACGCGAGTATCCCCTTGAGCTGCTCGAAGATCGGCTGCAGGTCGGCCATCGTCCCTCCGCTCGTCCGCCCGGCTCGCTACCCGACCAGGAACCCGCCGTCCACGGCGACCGTCGCGCCCGTGACGTAGGCGGAGAGATCCGAGACGAGGAAGAGTGCCACGCGAGCGACCTCGTCCGGCGTGCCCATCCGTCCCATCGGGACGCGCTTCATGAAATCGTAGCCTTCCTTCACGATGCCGAGCTCGAGACGCTTCAAGGCGTCCTTCGCCCAGCGTTCCGTGCCCTCCGTGCGGATGCCGCCCGGGACGAGCGTGTTGGCCCGGAAGCCCTTCCGCCCGTACTCGTGCGCGATCCCGCGGGTCATCGCCTCGACGCCCGCCTTGCTCGCGCCGTAGTGGGCCATGTGGTGCTTGAACGGGATCGTGGCCTCGATGGTGGAGACGTTGACGATGACGCCACCGGAGTCGCCGCGCGCCATGATGAACCGCTGACACATCCAGAAGACGGACTCCAGGTTGACCCGGAACGTGCGGTCCAGCATGTCCTGGTCGAGCTCCTCGAGCTTGCGCTCCGGGTAGATGCCGGCGTTGTTGACGACGGCGTCGGGGAGCCCATCCGGGCCGGCGCTCGCCAGCTCGTCCCAGAGACGGTGGACCTGGTCCTCCCTGCCGAGGTCCACGCACCAGTGCGCGGTCCCACCACTCTCCGGCAGCTCGTCCACCGTGCAGGAGAGGCCCTCTTCGTCGACGTCCACCAGCACGAGACGGGCCCCGGCGTCGGCGAAGCGGTGCGCCATCGCCTTGCCGATCCCGGACGACGCCCCCGACACGAGCACGCAGCGCCCATCGAGAGACACCAGTTCGGTCGCGGTCTCCATCATCCACTCCCCTCTGCGCGGCGGACCGACGTCGCCCGCCTCCGGACGTGACGCAGGGGCGCCCGGGGGCGCCCCTGCGTGATATCGCTGGCGGAGAGTCAGGGATTCGAACCCTGGGTACCGGTTCAAGCCGGCACACACGATTTCCAGTCGTGCCCCTTCAGCCGCTCGGGCAACTCTCCCGGTGCACACGGCAATATAGCAGGGTCCATGCCGAAGAGGCCAGCTGCCGGACGCCTCATCCGGGCTCCCCTCTCGGCCCTACGCGAGCATCCGGACCTGGCCCGCGGCCGCGTCGGCGAGGTCCTTGCCGACCACCAGCACGAGCGCGGTGGCGAGGTTGTCCGCGAGCGGGCTGAGGTCGTCGCGGGTGATGGCGTCGGGCGTCTTGCCGAGCCGCTTCGCCTCGACCTCGACCGACACCGAGGCGAGCACGGTGCCCACCACCGGCGTCAGGACCTCCTCTATGCGCTGTGCGAGCAGGTTCGCGACCATAGGCTCATTCGCTCGTGTCGGACGGCGACTCTGCCGGCGAGTCCGGGGCCTGCGGATCCGACGGCGAAGGCTCGGTGTTCGGGTCGACCTGCGACAGGTACGCTTCGGCACTCTTCACGAAACCCACGAGCGTGGTGCGGATGCGCCAGAAGTAGATGGCGAAGAAGGCCAGGGCCGCCACGACCAGGAGATCGGAGGCGAGGTTGGTCTGCGCCGCGGTGAAGCCCTCCGGCGTGAAGCGCGAGACCCATCCGGCGAGCACCGAGGCGGCGAGGCAGACTGCCGCCGCCACCACGTAGCTGACGTTGCCGGCGATCGCGCCGCCCTTCGCCACGCGCTGCAGCGACAGCACCACGATCAGGAGCACGACGGCGAGCAGGAGCGCCGCCACGCCCGCGCCGATCTCCAGCGCCTGAGGGACGCCGTCGTCCGCGAGCGCCGGCGACGGCACGACCGCGAGGATCGCGCCCGTCGCGAGTACCACTCTCACGCGCCTCATCGTGCGTCCTCTCTCTCGAGCAGCCCCTGCACGCACGTACCGCTCGGGCACGCTCATGCCGACGGCCCTCATCGGGCCGACGAGGGAAGTATCGGCATCACGAGATGGGCGGGCAAGCCTGCGACCCCCTTCGGGAGTGCACGGATGCCGGGGCGCGTGGGCTTGGTGCCTAGCCGGCACCGCCACCGCCTCCGCCGCCGCCGCCACCACCACCGCCGGAGAACCCGCCACCGCCGCCCGACGAGCTCGACATCTGGCTCTGCGCGACGCTCGCCGCCGTGACGACGCCGGTCCTGAGCCCGCTCACCGGCGAGGTGCCCATGCCGTACGCCGGGTACGCCATCCAGTACGCCGTGCGGATGCCCGGGTCGGAGAGCACCTCGGGCACCTTCGTGCGCATGGCCTCGATGACCTGTTCGGCGATACCGAAGGTGACCGCCAGCACGAGGAAGTGCTCCCAGAGCACCACGGAGGTCGGGGGCTTCTCATCCAGGCGCCCGAAGTCCTCCAGATAGCGCTTGAGCGCCATGTACTGGGCGTTGAGCTCGTTGGCCTCACGCGAGCGGCGGGCCATCTTCGTGCCGATCACGATGATGACCACGCCCGCCGGGATGGTGATGAAGAGCCACAGGCACTGGCCCGCGACGAACATCGGCAGCAGGCCCGAGGCCGCGACGAGCATGCCCATGAAGATGACCAGGAACATGTTCCGGCCGCTGTGCTGCTCGAGGAACCCGCGCGACTTCGCCTCGTTCTTGACGCGGCCCTTCCACGACTTGATGCCGCTCACGTACGTCTGCGGCCGGCTCTTCGCCGTGGCCTCCAGGTCCGCCATCGTGAAACTGCCGCTCATCATCATCGTGGTGAAGAGGTGGCTGACGAGCGACTCCTCCTGCGCGGAGAGACCCGAGAGGTCGGGCTTCGCGTACGTGAGCCGGTACGTCTGGGTCTCCTTGCTGCCGAGCCACTTCTGCTGCTGGAAGACCTCCGGCTGGATGGAGATGTAGCCGCGATCGATGAGATCCATGAGCGTCGCCGCGATGTCGTCGTCGTCGGGATCGCCCATGCGGATGAGGCTGCCGACGACCGCCGGCGACAGCTCGGCGGGAAGCTCCCGGTAGTACTCGCCCTGGAAGCTCATCTTGTACTCCTTGCCGTGCCGGAAGAACATGACGAGCGCGATCGCGAGCCCTCCGATGACGGCGAGGACGACGACGGCCGACGTCGTGTAGACGAGCACGCGGGCGGTGACACGCTCGCGGTTCGCTTCGTTCGCCCACTCGGCCTCTTCGTCGAGCACCTGTTGCAGGCGGGGACCGGGGGTGGCCTGCGCCTCGGGAAGGGCACCTTCGGGGAAGAGGACACGTCCCTCGACGAACGTGTAGCTCGGGAGCTGGTCGAGCGTGAGGTCGACGGTCGCGTCGTCGTCGATCGTGACGAGACCCGTGAGCGGGCCGTGCGCCCAGGCCCGGACGTCGTCGCTGACCACGTTCTCGGGGAACACGATCTTGACGCTCACGTTCTCGGCTGGGATGTCCCACTGGTCGCCGATGAACTTCCAGTAGAGCTCGGACGTGTCGTCCCAGCGCTTCGCCGCGCCCGGCACGACGTACTCGAGCACGATCGTCACCTGCTCGTCGCTCGCGCGGAAGTAGGTGCGCGCGTCGATGTGGTAGCCGTAGTCGGTGATCGAGTACGTGCCCTCAGGACGCGTGCCCATCGCGTTCGGATCGGTGGTGAGCTCGGCGGGCCCATCCGGACCCTCCATCCCTATGACCTGGATGTCGACGTCGTTTCCGAGCGAGTCGCTCTTGTCGAGCTCCCAGAAGACGAACGTGAAGTCACCCTCGAAGTCGAACGTGCGCCGCTCGACGACGTGCATGTCGCCGTCGGGCATGACGGTCGCGACGATGTCTACCTCGACGACCTCGTAGGACTTGGCAATCGCGGGCGTGGGCGTAATGACGATGGTGACGATCGCGATGGCCAGGACGACCGCGGCGGAGAAGGTGGCCCGTTTCGTGATGGCCTTGGCTCGGGCGCTCATCGTGCCTCCGGAGCGGCGGCCTCGGCATTCACTCGCAACTCGGCGAAGAAGTCCTTGAGGAGCTTCGAGCTCTCCTCGGCCCGCACGCCGGGGATGACGTCGAAGCGGTGGTTCAGGCGCTCGTCGGAGGCGAGGTCGTAGAGCGTGCCCACGGCACCGGCCTTGGGGTCGGGCGCCCCGTAGACGAGTTCGCCGATGCGGGCGTTCACGAGCGCTCCGGCGCACATCGGGCAAGGCTCGAGCGTCACGTAGACCGTGCAGTCGGTGAGTCTCCAGCGACCGAGCCGATGGGCCGCTTCGCGCACGGCGATGAGCTCGGCGTGGGCAGTGGGATCGTCCGCGGTCTCGCGAAGGTTGTGAGCCCGGGCCACGACGGCCCCTTCGCAGACGACGACAGCGCCGACGGGTGTCTCGCCCTCGAGAGCCGCGGCTTCGGCTTCCTGCAGGGCCATCCCCATGAACGCTTCGTGCGCCTCCACCGCAGCCTTCCCCCGCGCCCCTCGTCCGCTTCGGATTCTAGCACCGGGAACGGCGGCGGGAAGCGGCTTTCGGACGAGAGGCGGATGGTGACGGCCCGCTTCCTGCTACGTCCGGACTCGAGACGAGACCGAGAGGCGGAGTCCCTTGGAGAGAACACGCACACCGTCGCTCGCGCGGAACGCGACGCGCATGGCGATCCTCGTCGCACTGGTGCTGGCGGTACCGCTGCTGAGCGCCTGCGGATCCGACGAGGGCGAGATCGTCGTGCCCGCGCCCGCCCCGGCCGTCCAGGAAGAGGTCGAGGAGGCCGTCGAGGCCACGGCGGAGGCGGAGGCCGAGCAGCCAGCGTACCCGGCGGGCGTTGACTCGAACCCCGAGACGATGGGCGAGGTCCACGAGTGGTGGACCGCCAACGGCGGCACCGACGACGAGGAGTTCGTGGCCGACTACCCTCGCATCTGGGAAGAGTGGGTAGCCGCCGGCCGACCGTAGGCTCGCCGCGCGGCCTTTCGGCCGCGATGCTCCTGCTACCGCACCCGCGTCCCGATCTGATCCCAGGTGGCGGTGTAGAGCGTGCCGCCCGCGTCCGATGAGATCTCGCCGGCCATGTCAGCCGAGAAAACGTCCTCGTTCTCGCGCACGCCGTTCACGATGATGTCGCCCGTCCACGTCGTGCCCTCTTCGTCCACGTACATCGAGGTCCCTTCGTACGTCCACGCTTCTCCCTCGATGGCGAGCGTGCCCTCGTAGACGTGATCGCCGGCATCGATCGTC
>JAUVQN010000016.1 GCA_030598125.1 Coriobacteriia bacterium
CGCACCAGATGGCCCGGCCCCTTGGGCGCGATCATGAAGATATCCAAATCGCCGCGCGGCTCGATCAAGTTGAAGTGGATGTTGAAGCCGTGGGCGAAGGCGAGCGCCTTGCCCTCCGTCATGTGCTCGTGGATCTCCGCGTAGTAGATATGCGCCTGCGTCTCGTCCGGGGTGAGCATCATGACGATCTCGGCGTCGGCCGCGGCCTCGCGCGGCGTCATGACCTTCAGTCCCTCCTCCTTGACCCTGTCCCACGTCGCGGAGCCGGCCCGGAGCCCGACGCGCACGTCGCATCCCGAGTCGCGAAGGTTCAGCGCGTGCGCGTGCCCCTGGCTGCCGTAGCCGATGACCGCGATCGGCCGATCCTTGATGACCGACAGGTCGCAATCGTCCGCGTAGTAGATGTTCGCCATGTCCTGACTCCCTTTCCGTGGGGGCTGTACGCCGCACTCCCGCGGTCGCGCGCCCTGTCAGCCGTTCTCCTTCGAGCCCCGCGCCAGCGCGATCTTGCCCGTCCGGGCGAGCTCGCGTATCCCGTAGCCGCGCAGCAGATCCTCCATCGCCTGGAGCTTGTCCGTCGTGCCCGTCGCCTCGATCGTGAGGCTGTTCCTCCCCACATCGATGATGCGCGCCCTGAAGATGTTCGCGAGCTCGATGAGTTCCGCGCGCACCGCCGCCGGCGCGTTCACCTTGAAGAGCACGAGCTCCCTGTCGACCATGTCGGCCGGATCGAGATCCTGGATCTTGATGATGTTCACGAGCTTGTGGAGCTGCTTCGATATCTGCTCGAGCGGGGTGTTCTCCGCATGCACCACGATCGTCATGCGCGAGAGGTTGGGATCCTCGGTCGGTCCCACCGCGAGCGAATCGATGTTGAACCCGCGTCTGGCGAAGAGGCCCGAGACCCGCTGCAGCACACCGGGCTTGTTCTCCACGAGCACGGAGAGCGTGTGACGCGTCGTACCCGTCATCTACTC
This sequence comes from Coriobacteriia bacterium, assembly GCA_030598125.1. Lineage (GTDB taxonomy): Bacteria > Actinomycetota > Coriobacteriia > Anaerosomatales > JAUVQN01 > JAUVQN01. The sequence goes on from JAUVQN010000016.1 coordinate 978, forward strand.
CCACACCTCCTCGAGCAGCTCGTCGTCGAGCATCTCGGAGACCGGGCCGCCCGGGATGCCGCCGAGCATCTCATCGATCGACCCGCCGGGCGCGACCATCGGGAAGACGTTCTCCTCGCGCGTGACCCGGCAGTCCACCACCGCCGGCCCTTCGTGCTCGAACGCAGCCGTGAGCGCGCCGTCGAGCTGCTCGGGGCTCGTGACCCTCAGTCCCAGGCAGTCGTACGCCTCCGCGAGCTTGACGAAGTCCGGCACGTCCTGGCCGAGGACCGACTGGCTGTAGCGCCGGTCGTAGAAGAGCTCCTGCCACTGCCGGACCATGCCCAGGTACCCGTTGTTCAGGATGACGACCTTCACGGGAAGATCGTGCACGCGGGCCGTCGCGAGCTCCTGCGAGACCATCTGGAAGGACCCGTCACCCGCGATGTCCACGACGAGGGAGTCCTTGAGACCGGCCTGCGCCCCGATCGCCGCGGGAAGACCGAAGCCCATCGTCCCGAGCCCGCCCGACGACGCCCAGCGCCTCGGGTTCTGCAACCGGTAGTACTGGCACGCCCACATCTGGTTCTGCCCGACCTCGGTGGCGATGACGGTGTCGCGGTCGCGCGTGAGCGCGTTGATGCGCTCGACCACGTGCTCCGGCATCACCTCGTCGCCCTCGCCCTCGGGATAGTGCAGCGGGAAGCGGTCCCTCCAGTCGTCGATCACGCGCATCCACTTCTCGGTGCGCGGCTCGGCGCTCCGCTTCCGAAGCTCGTCGACGACGGCGCCGAGCACGTGCTTCGCGTCGCCCACGATCGGCACGTCGACGGGCCGGTTCTTCCCGATCTCGGCGGGGTCGATGTCGATGTGGACGACCTTCGACTTGGTGGCGAAGGACGCGAGCTTGCCGGTGACCCGGTCGTCGAAGCGCACGCCGACGGCGAAGAGGAGGTCAGTCTCGGTGATCGCGTAGTTCGTGTACTTCGCGCCGTGCATCCCCGGCATCCCGATGTAGAGGTGGTGCTCCTCGGGGAAGGCCCCCTTCCCCATCATCGTGGTCGTCACCGGGAGCTGCATGAGCTCGGCGAGTTCCTTCAGCTCCTTCCACGCGCCGGAGGAGAGCACGCCCCCGCCCGCATAGAGGAGCGGCTTCTTCGCGCGCATGAGCAGGTCCGCCGCCTGCTTGACCTGCTTGGCGTGGCCCTTGTACGTCGGCCGGTAGCCGGGGAGGTTGACCTGCTCGGGATAGCGGAAGTCGATCGCGCCCTTGGCGACGTCCACCGGCAGGTCCACGAGCACCGGGCCGGGCCGGCCCGTCGTCGCGACGTGGAAGGCCTCCTTGACGACCTCCGGCAGCTCCCGGACGTCCTTCACGAGGTAGTTGTGCTTCGTGATGGGGAGCGTGATGCCCGTGATGTCCGACTCCTGGAAGGCGTCCGTCCCGATGACGTGCGTGGCGACCTGGCCGGTGAAGACGACCATCGGGATCGAGTCCATGTGCGCGTTCGCGATGCCGGTGACCGTGTTGGTCGCGCCCGGGCCGCTCGTCACGAGGACCACGCCGGGCCTCCCCGTGACGCGCGCGTAGCCGTCCGCGGCATGCGTCGCGCCCTGCTCGTGCCTGACCAGGATGTGATCGAGCTGCTTGGAGTCCATGATCGCGTCGTAGATGGGCAGGACGACGCCCCCGGGGTACCCGAACATGACATCGACGCCCTCTTCCTCCAGGGCACCTACCAGCGCTTCGGCTCCATTCATGGTCATGCGCACACCTCCCTCGTGCATATGCGGCGTCTCACGAGACCACCGCTCCCTTGTCCGCGCCCGACACGCTCTTCGCGTAGCGGGCGAGATACCCGGTCGTGTAGCGTGGAGCGGGCGGCGCCCACTCCTCCAGCCGGCGTGAGAGCTCGGCCTCGCCGACCGCAAGGTCGAGCGTGCCGGCATCGATATCGATCTCGACCGTGTCGCCCTCACGGACGAGCGCGATGGGACCGCCGTCCGCGGCCTCGGGGCTCACGTGCCCGATGGATGCGCCGCTCGTCGCGCCGGAGAAGCGTCCATCCGTGATCAGCGCCACCGACGTGTCGAGCCCCATGCCCTTGACCGAGGCCGTGGGCGTGAGCATCTCCCGCATGCCGGGACCGCCGCGCGGACCTTCGTAGCGGATGACGACTACGTCGCCCTCGCGGATGTCTCCGCCGAGGATCGCGGCGACCGCGTCCTCCTCCGACTCGAAGACACGGGCCGGCCCGGAGTGCCGCCGCCTCTCCTCAGCGACGGCCGACTGCTTCACGACGGCACCGTCGGGCGCGAGCCCGCCGCGAAGAACACGGAGGCCCCCTTCGGCGAGATAGGGGCTGTCCGCGGGATGGATCATCTCCGGGTCCCGGTTGACCGCCTGCTCCGCGATCTCACCCATCGTGCGTCCGTCCACGGTCAGCGTGTCCCGCCGCACGAGCCCGGCACGATCGAGCTCGTGCATGATCGCGGGGATCCCGCCCGCGGCGTAGAGGTCCTCCATGTGGCGGTTCGATGCCGGGGAGACACGGACCAGGTTGGGGGTCTCGGCGCTCACCGCGGCCCAATCGTCGAGCGTGATGTCGGCGCCCACCTCGTGCGCGATGGCCGTGAGGTGCAGCACGGTGTTGGACGAGCCGCCGAACGCCATGTCGAGCGTCATCGCGTTCCGGATGGCGTCGGGCGTGACGATGTCGCGCGCGGTGACCTCCTCTGCGAGTAGGTCCATCACGCGCATGCCCGCGCGCTTGGCGAGTCGGATGCGCTCGGAATAGACGGCCGGCACGGTCCCGTTGCCAGGGAGCCCGAGCCCGATGGCCTCGGTGAGACAGTTCATCGAGTTCGCGGTGAAGAGGCCCGCGCACGAACCGCACGTCGGGCAGGCGCCGTCCTCGAGCTCGCGGAGGTCGTCCTCGTCGAGCTCACCGGCACTCGCCTGCCCCACGGCCTTGAAGACGGTGTCGAGGTCCACGTCCTCGCCGCGCCAGCGGCCGGCGAGCATGGGGCCTCCGGAGACCACGACTGTCGGCAGGTCGAGCCGGGCCGCCGCCATGAGCATGCCGGGGATGATCTTGTCGCAGTTGGGGATGAGCACGACGGCGTCGAACGCGTGAGCCTGCACGGCGAGCTCGACGGAGTCCGCGATGACCTCGCGGGACGGCAGCGAGAAGCGCATCCCCTCGTGACCCATCGCGATGCCGTCGCAGACGCCGATCGTCGCGATCTCGAGCGGCGTGCCGCCAGCCATGCGGACGCCCGCCTTCACGGCGTCGGAGATCTTGTCGAGGTCGACGTGACCGGGGATGACGTCGTTGACGGAGTTCACGACCGCCACGAGCGAACGAGCGATCTCCTCGTCCGTGAGCCCGCTGGCCTTCAGAAGGCTCCTGTGCGGCGTCCTCGCGACGCCCTTCTTCATGCGGTCGCTGCGCATCTGGCTCGGCCACCCTCCCTCGCGAGGTGGCGTCCGCAGGCCGCATGTGCCCGTCGTCCGACGAGTCTTCGGAGTATACCGGCGCTTCACACGCGAGGACCGCGGGACACCCGTCCGACCCAGGGACGAGAGCACATCGATTCCCGCGGTACCACCCCGATTGGCGCAGTCCTCACGCGACTTCGCCGCGGGGCTGCACCCACTCATGCGGCAGATAACGGATGCCACCGACCCGGTCTACTTGCACGAGCGCGCCCGCGGAGATCATCCGCGCGCGCCGCCTGCACGTTGGACCGAGCGGCTCTGGGGCGAGTTCGAAGCGTCCCGCGCCGGGTTTCCACCCTCCCCGGCTCTCTGAGGCCGGGATTGGCCTCTACTGCTCCCCGTCATAGCCGGTCACGTATGCCGTTGTGAATCTCGGAGTATACGCGAGCCCCTAGGGTGCAACAAGGGACGCGGTGAGAAGACAACGCCCTGCTCGGACAGCGTGCCTGGACGTCGCACCGGCACGCGGACGCGAGGCCCGCACTGGCGAGGGCGACGCTACAGGCCGGCGTTCGGGACGAGCTCCATGCGACCAGTCCCGTCGGGGCGCACCCGCATGAGCCGCGTCTCCTCGCCGTGGATGGCATTGCCCTCGATGAAGAGGACGTACTCAGCGTCGGGTGTCCACCGGAGCGGGTAGGCGTCCCGCCTCACCGACAGCTCCCGCGGATCCGTCCCGTCCTTGCGCACGACCCAGAGACGCGAGAAGCCGTCATCGCCGCCGAGTGTGAAGGCAAGCCACTCCCCGTCGGGCGACACGGCGAGCGACGCGTAGCGGCCGGGTTTGGCGACTTCGGACGGCGGGCCCACGATCTCGGTGCCCTCCGGATCCTCTTCGGTCCCGAACCGTATCGCCGTCAGCGGGCACTCCGGGCCCGCGCAGACGTAGGAGAAGCCCCCGTCGGACCAGTCGAACTCGGCCACGTCGTCGGCGCCCTCGATGGGCGTGGGCGCCTCCCCTCTCGCCACCTTGGTGAGCAGACCGGCCGACCCTGGAGCGCCGCCCGCGACGAACCCTGCGACGTCCGCCGCCGCCGCGCGGCCGCTATGCCCCTCGGAGACGGCCTGGATGTCACCGCCGTCGCGGCCGGCCGTCTTCAGCTCGTAGCTGCTCGTCGTGCGGAGGGTGTACACGAACCACCGCGAGTCGGCGGACCAGTCAGGCGCCTGCGAGAACGCCGGACCGACGTCGGCCTCCTCGCCGGTGGCGAGGTCCACCACCCGAAGACGCCGGACCGCACTGTCGACCACGGCCAGCTTCGCCCCGTCGGGAGACAGCGCGTACACGCCGTCGAGAAGATCCGCCACGGGTCGCGGATCCGTGCCGTCCACGTTCGCGATCCAGACCTGACCCTCCATGCGGTACGCGACGAGACCCGCGTCCGCTTCGTCACCCGCGACATCCCCCGTGGCGCCCCCGGGGCCGGAGGCCTCGCCCTCGTCCCCGTCGTCCGAGCCGCCGGGTCCGGAGGTCCCGTCGTCCGCGGTGCCGTCACCACTCGCGGTCGACATCGAGCCGTCGCTCCCGTCGGCGTCTTCGTTCGAGCCGCCGACGATGTCCTCGACGTCGACCGCGCTCACCGAGGACGACGAGTCACCCGTGGCCCGGTCGGACGAGGAATCGACTCCGAGGATGCGCACGAGACCGAAGATGGCGAGCGCGAGCGCGCCCCCGGCGAGCAGGACGACGATGATCGCGAGCGACGGCTGGTCGCCCATGAGGTCCCTGAGGCGCTTCCATCCGCGAGGCGGACCCTGCGCGTCCGGGGGCTCCGGCTCCCTCGCGGGGCCGAGGCCGTCGGTGCGCTCGGGATCCTCGCTCATGGCGTCATCCGAGGTTGTCGATCACCGCGTCGGCGTACGCTGCCGTACCGACGCTCCCTTCCGTCGAGCCCGTGAGCGTGCGCTTGATGTCGTACGTCACTCGCTCGCCCGACCCCAGGGTAGCGCGGACGGCGTCGAAGACGCGATCCGCCGCCTCTGGTTCATCGAGATGGCGGAGCATGAGTACCGACGAGAGGATCTCCGCTGTCGGGTTGACGACGTCCTTGCCGGTGTACTTGGGCGCGGAGCCGTGCACCGGCTCGAAGACGGCGAACTCGTCGCCGATGTTCGCTCCCGGGGCGATACCGAGGCCGCCGACCAGCCCAGCCGCGAGGTCGGAGACGATGTCGCCGTAGAGGTTCGGAAGGGCGAGCACGTCCCAGGGCGCGGGGTTGAGCACGAGCTGCATGCAGGTCGCGTCTACGATGTAGTCGTCGAACTCGATGCCGCTGTCCGCGTACTCCTCGGCGACCCGGCGCGCCGTGTGGAGGAAGAGGCCGTCCGAGTACTTCAGGATGTTCGCCTTGTGGACAGCCGTGACCCGCTCCCGTCCGTTGGCGATCGCGTACTCGAACGCGAAGCGGACCAGACGCTCGGTGCCGGTCACCGAGATGGGCTTGAGCGAGATGCCGGAGTCGGGACGGATCGTGCCCGCGCCCCGCTCCTCGGCGAACGCGATGAGTTCCGCCACATCTGCCGTGCCCTGCTCGAACTCGACGCCCGCATAGAGGTCCTCCGTGTTCTCGCGGACGATCACGAGGTCGACGTCGTCGTAGCGCGCCCCCGTGCCCGGGATGGACACGGAAGGCCGGACGCACGCGTACAGCTCGAGCGCCTTGCGTATGGCCACGTTCACGCTCCGGAACCCGGTCCCGATCGGTGTCGTGATCGGACCTTTGATGGCGACCTTGTTCTTGCGTATCGAATCGAGCACGTGCTCGGGCAGGGGGGTCCCGCACTCGTCCATCACATGCTCACCCGCGTCCGCGAGCTCCCATTCGATGTCCACGCCGGTCGCTTCGACGACTCTTCGCATCGCCGTGGTGATCTCGGGGCCGATGCCGTCGCCAGGGATCAGCGTCACGGTGTGCTTCACCACTCGGTGTCCTCCCGGGTCTTCTCGGATGCCGACGGAGCGCGGACGCGCTCGGCGGCTACTTCTTCTTGGACGCGCCCTTGGACGTGGCGGTTCCCGCCGCGGGCTTCTTCGCGGCAGGCGCCTTCTTCGAGCTTGAGGCCTTCTTGGCCGGTTCCTTCTTGGCCGGTTGCGTCTTCGTGGCGGACTTCTTCTCCGGAGGCTCCTCGAGCTTGAGCATGCCGCCGGGTGTCCGCTTCCGCGGAGATCTCCCAGATGTGGCCACGGAGAACACCTGTCGCGCCCTCCGGCTGATGGCCGCTCTCGGATGCGAAGCGTCCGGTTCGACGAGGTCCGCCGCCTCCTGCTTCACCGCATCGGGCGCGCGACCATCCACCATGAGGACGAGTCCGGCGAGCATGCCCGGGTACTCGCTGTCACCGTGGTAGCAGCGGAGCGCCTCGTCGAGCAGCGGCCATACCTGCTCGGCGCGCCGCTTCGAGCTGCCGCCGTACTGCGCGAGCATCCGGAACGCGGCGACCCTCACGACCGACGAACCCGTGTCGTGCAGGCACGCCGTCGCGGGCACCACGGCCTTGTCGAGCAGCTTCGGCGAGGAGCACGCGACCTCCTCGAGCGCACCGAGGAGCTCCCATCGCGTCTGGGGCTCGGAGTGCTCGAGCGCTGCGACCATCGCGTCCACGTGCGGCTGGACCGCTTCTGGCGACGCGCACGACACCTCGTGCACGGTCTTCGCCGCGGCGGCACGGTCCGCCTTCTTGTCACTGGACAGGCGCGCCATGAGCTGGCCGGTGGCCTTCTTGCTCTTGAGGGCCGCCTGCGCTTCGGGCGACAGCCCCTCAGCCGTCTCGTCCGCGCCGGCGCCCTCGGTCCTGGCCTCGCCGCTGCTAGCCATGCTCCGCACTCCTCCCGCCGCTCCGGGAGCGAGAGACCACGCCCCGGGGCGATCGTCGTTCAGATGTTGAAGCCTCCATGCTTGCGGAAGTGGGCCGCCAGGCCCCCCTCCTCGAGCAGCTGTGCCATCACGGACGGCAGAGGCTTCACTGGTATGTCCGTACCCTTCGTCACGTTCTTCAGATATCCCGCCGCGAGATCGAGATCCAGTTCGTCACCGTCGTCGATGAGATCGGTGTCGCACTCCACCACGGGCAAGCCGGTGTTGATCGCGTTCCGGTAGAAGATGCGGGCGAAGCTCTTGGCGAGGACCGCCCTCGTGTCGCTGTGGATCAGCACGAGGGGCGCCTGCTCGCGGCTCGACCCCATCCCGAAGTTCTTGCCCGCCACCAGGAACCCTCCCTCGCGGCTCACCTTCGCGTGGTAGTCAGGATCGAGATCCTCCATGGCGTGCACGGCCATGGCCGCCATGTCCGCGGACTTGAACTTGTGCTTGCCGGAGATGATGTAGTCGGTGTTGATGTCGTCACCGTACTTGAAGGCCCTGGCCTGGATGGCGCTCACTCCCGCCCCCTACTCGAAGTACGTACGCGGATCGGCGATGCGACCCTCGATCACGGACGCGGCGACAGCCGCCGGGCTCGCGAGGTAGATGAACGCCTCCGAGTTGCCCATGCGGCCGCGAAAGTTGCGGTTCGCGGTGGAGATCACGTTCTCGCCGTCCGAGGGAACGCCGTTGTGCGTGCCCACACACGGGCCGCAGCCCGGTGTGACGACGGCGGCGCCGGCCTCGACGAGCGTCTGGATGTAGCCGGCAGCCATCGCGTCCAGGTAGATCCTCCGCGACGCGGGCGCCACGATGAGCCGGGCGTCCGGGTGGACGCGCCTTCCGGAGAGCATGGACGCCGCGATCCCCAGGTCCTCGAGCCTGCCGTTCGTGCACGTCCCGATGACGCCCTGCTGGATGGGCGTGCCCTCGAACTCCACGAGCGGCGAGACGTTATCCACCTGGTGCGGTGCGGCGATCTGCGGCTCGAGTCCGCTCACGTCGAGCTCGAGCTCGCGGACGTACGCCGCGTCGGCGTCGGGATCCACGGGGGCCGGCTCGCGCTCCGAGCGGCCCTCGTACCACGCGAGCGTCTTGGCGTCGGCCCGCATGAGACCCGCCTTCGCGCCGACCTCGATAGCCATGTTCGAGACGGTCATGCGCGCCTCGACCGACATCGCGTCGATCGCGGGCCCGGCGAACTCGAGCGCCTGGTAGGTGGCGCCGTCGGCACCGAGCTCTCCGGCGATCGCGAGGATGACGTCTTTGGAGAAGACACCGGGCGGGAGCTCGCCCGAGAGCGTGATCTTGATCGTCTCGGGCACCTTGAACCACAGCTTGCCGGCGGCCATCGCTGCCGCGCCGTCCGTCGAGCCCACCCCGGTCGAGAAGACGTTCAGTGCCCCGTACGTGCACGTGTGAGAGTCGCAGCCGACCACGAGGTCCCCGGGGACGACGTGACCCTGCTCCGGGATCAGCTGGTGGCACACGCCGTCACCGACGTCGTAGACCTTGGCGCCGGTCCGCTTCCCGAACTCACGCATCATCGTGTGGAGCTCCGACACGCCCTCGACGGGCGAGGGACAGGAGTGGTCCATGACGACCGCGACCTTGCCGGCGTCGAAGAGCTCCACGACGCCCATGTCCGCGAGCGCGCGGATCGCCAGCGGGGTCGTGCCGTCCTGGCCCATGACGAAGTCCACGTCCGCGATGACGATGTCGCCAGCACGTGCGTCCGTGCCCGAGTGCGCCGAGAGTATCTTCTCGGCGATGGTCTTGCCTGGGATCTCGATCACCTCTCGATGGACGTCAGCCGGCCCGGAATCCCTTCGGTATCTCGGCCTTCTCGAGCATGAAGTCCGTGTAGATGTAGAGGAGCTCCTTGTCGAAGAGCGACCGCTTGAGCTCGATGGCCACGGAACGCACGCGCGGCAGGAGGTCGGCGGCCTCTTCCTTCGTGAGATCGATGCCGTACTCGTGGAACTTGAGCACGAGGGCCCGGGAGCCCGAATGCTTGCCCACGACGATCTGACGCTCGAGGCCGACCTCGTCCGGGGCGAAGACCTCGTACGTCTTCGGGTTCTTGATGACGCCGTCGGCGTGGATGCCGGACTCGTGCGCGACCATGTTCGTGCCGATGACCGACTTCCACACGGGGATGGTGCGCCCGGCGGCCTGCGCGACGTACTCGCCCAGCTCGCGAAGACGGGTCGTGTCGATCTCGAGCGTGAGGTCCTCGATGTACTTGAGGGCCATGACGACCTCTTCGAGCGCCGAGTTGCCCGCTCGTTCGCCGAGACCGGCGACGGTCGTGTTCACCCAGGTCGCGCCGGCGTGGATCCCCGCGATGGCGTTCGCGGTCGCCATGCCGAAGTCGTTGTGGGTGTGCATCTCGACCTGGAGACCCGTCTCCTCGATGAGGTTCCTGACGATGACGTACGTGCGGAAGGGCTCCATCAGGCCGATCGTGTCGCAGAACCGAATCCTGTCCGCTCCCTCGTCACGAGCCACCTTCGCGTAGCGGATGAGGAAGTCGGTCTCCGTGCGAGAGGCGTCCTCCGCGTTGACGGACACGTAGAGACCCTCGGACTTGGCGAAGGCCACGCACTCCTTGATCGTGTCGATGACCCAGTCCCGGTCCTTGCGCAGCTTCGTCTCGATGTGGATGTCCGACGTGGCCAGCGAGATGGCCACCGCGTCGACGCCGCACGAGATCGAGGTCTTGATGTCCTCGATGCTCGCCCGGTTCCACGCGAGCACGGACGCTCTGAGCCCCAGACTCGCGATCTCCTCGATGACGTCGCGCTCATCGCCACCCATGGCGGGTATCCCGGACTCGATCTGGTCGATGCCGATCTCGTCCAGGAGCTTCGCGATGCGCACCTTCTCGTGATTCGAGAACACGACACCGGCGGTCTGCTCGCCGTCCCGGAGGGTCGTGTCATCAAGCCTGACCTGGGCCTCGCCCAGCATACTTTCGATCGGCAGCTCGCTGATCTCGTCGACGATCTCTCGCTCCATCGGCACAGGCCTCCTTCCGACACGACCAGCTCGAGGGTGCGCGAGACCGCGACGACCCACGAGACCGGGGTTCGTACGAGCAGGGACGCTCACGCGCCCGCCGCGGGCAGAAGTCCCCCCACAGCCGGACTATTCTACTTCAGAGGCGGGAGCCGGCACAAACACGCCGAGTGACCGAGCGCGGACGCGACACGCCGCCTCCTCCGCCCTTCCGTGGGGTATCCCTATAGTGAGTGCCCGGTCCGACACCGTGCCCGGGCCGACTCACGCGCTGCTGGAGGTGACAGTTGCCGATACACGACACCGCCCTCGTCTACGACGCGAGACTGGACGGGTACGACTTCGGTCCCGCGCACCCGTTCAGACCCGAGCGCGTCACCAACACGCTCCGGCTGATGCGCGCGTACGGCCTTCTCGGGAACGAGGGCGTGGACACACTCGATCCGCTCCCGGTCGAGCCTGAGGACCTGCGACGCGTGCATTCGAGCGACTACCTGGACGCACTGGCCCGGGCGAGCGAGGACCCCTCGGGATTCCGGCCGAAGATGGGGCTCGGCACGAGCGACAATCCGGTGGCCAGAGGTATGTACGACGCCGCCCTCCTGGTCGCTGGGTCGACCGTGCGAGCGATGGAGGACGTCCTCTCTGCGTCGCGGCGTCGCACGTTCAGCATCGCGGGGGGGCTGCACCACGCGCATCGCTCGCGGGCGGCGGGGTTCTGCGTCGTGAACGATATCGCCATCGCCATAGCGAGAGCGCTCGACGAGCGGCCCGGCCTGCGCGTCCTCTATCTCGATATCGACGCCCACCACGGCGACGGCGTCCAGGAGGCCTTCTACGACGACCCGCGCGTGCTCACGATCTCGATCCACCAGACGGGGACGACGCTCTTCCCGGGAACGGGGTCCTCCGACGAGATCGGCGAGGGCGACGGACGCGGGTTCGCCGTCAACATGCCGCTCTCGCCGGGTGCGACCGACGAATGCTGGCGACTCGTGTTCGATGAGCTCGTGGCGCCGCTGGCCGAAGCGTTCCGGCCCTACGTCCTCGTGACGCAGAACGGATGCGATGCCCACCACGACGACCCGCTCACGCAGCTCGGGATGACGCTCGCCGGCTTCCGCGACATGCAGCTCAGGATCGCGGCGCTCTCCGAGGAGCTCTGCGACGGTCGCATCGTGGCGTGCGGCGGAGGGGGCTACGAGTACGTGACGGTCGTGCCGCGCGCATGGACGATGGTGCTCGCGACGCTCGC
>JAUVQN010000124.1 GCA_030598125.1 Coriobacteriia bacterium
CCCCGCTCCTGCCCTCCTCCCCAGACCTGAGGCGTGAGTCGGATCCTCTCTCCGGACCGGCGCACGTACAGCGCACCGATTCCCTTGGGCCCGTAGATCTTGTGCGCCGAGAGCGAGAGCAGGTCCACATCCGTCTCGGTCACGTCGACCGATGTCATCCCGATCGCCTGGGTCGCGTCGGTGTGGAACAACACGTCGCGCTCGTGGGCGACAGCGGCGAGTTCGCCGACAGCGTTGATCGTGCCGACCTCGTTGTTCGCCATCATCACGGAGATGAGCACCGTCTCAGGCCGGATGACCGCCTCCAAGGTGCTCGGAGCGACGAGCCCCTCACCGTCCACGGGCATGACGGTCACGTCCCGTCCTCGGGAAGCGAGGAACTTGGCTGGCCTCAGAACCGAGGCGTGTTCAGTCGCCGCTATGACGATAGGGACGTCGTCACGGACCTGAAGACCAGCCAGCCCTGGGAGGACGAGGTTGTTCGCTGCGGTGGCGCCGCCCAGGAAGATGATCTCGTCGGGCTCAGCCCCGATCGACTCGCCCACCCGCTCCCGGCCGTGCAGCACCGCCGTCCGCGCTTCCTCGCCGTAGGTGTGACCCGCACTCGACGGGTTGCCGAAGTGCTCCGCGAAGAAGGGGAGCATCTCTTCCAGGACCTGCGGGTCCACCGGCGTCGTGGCGTGGTGGTCCATATAGATTGGAGCCGCGGGTCCGGACAACGGCCTCTCCTTAGCGGTCCGGGACAGGACCCGTGGTCAGGTCCGTGCCGTGGCCATGTGACGGACGTGGGCGCTGGCCAGGTCTTACACGATACCAGGATTCGTGAAAGAATAGCGGAATCTGGCTCGACGGAAGCGCGGATGGATCCCCTCTGATGAAGCGGAACTGCTGGGAAGTCAAACAGTGTGGCCGCGAACCGGGTGGCCGGAACGCAGAGCGGCTCGGTGTATGTCCCGCGGCGACGGAGACTCGGCTCGACGGCGTGCACGGCGGCAAGAACGCAGGCCGCGCGTGCTGGGTTGTGGCTGGCACTATGTGCGGGGGCAAGCCTCAGGGGACGTTCGCGCAGAAGCTCGACTCGTGTGAGCAGTGTGGCTTCTTCAAGCAGGTAGTCGCCGAGGAGTACCCGGATCACGTGCCCACGAGCGAGCTCCTCGAGCTGACGAAGTAGGTCGGGTGGTCGCCCACCGCCAGGACGCACAGAGGAGTCGAGACCTCGCACCGGACACCCGACCCCGCTCGAGTGGGTTCTCGATCCGCACATCGACTTCCTTCGCTCGGACGGTTCCCAGCCGCCCTGGAGGGGGACACCGGCACAAGAATCGAGCTGACGCACGGCAGCGTGCCGATACCATAGGGAGTGGGTGACACACGGCTCACCCGCTCCACGTTCTGCGGACATCGCATCGTGGCGAGTGAGCTTGCGCAGGGCAGCGTCGACGTTGTAGCGTCGGCACACCTTCCTGAGAGGAGGGGCCAGTGAACAAGATCGTAGCGCGGTTCGCAGACGGTCGCCTGATCAAGGGCATGACAGCGGACTTCCTCCCGACGAAGAACGTCTTTCACGTGAGCGTCGCCGACGCTCCGCCAGGAGCGGAGCCAGTGGAGGTTCAGGCGAAGGACCTGAAGGCGCTGTTCTTCGTGAAGGACCACGCAGGCGACCCGCGGCACGCCGAGAGGAACGAGTTCGACGCAGCGCACCCTCCTGCCGGGCGCCGCATCGAGGTGGTGTTCGACGACGGCGAAGTCCTGGTGGGAACCACGACAGGCTACAGGCCGGGACGCCCGGGCTTCTTCTTGGTGCCGGCGGATCCCGATTCGAACATCGAGCGCTGCTTCATAGTCGTGGCAGCCACGCAGGAGATCAGCTTCCTCTGACCCGGACAACAGCGAATCGCGCGAGCCCGGGGCCGAACACACCGATCGAGCTGACTCGCTTCGCGCCTGGAGACCATCCGCACGAGTACCGCCCTTCCGCAGAGGCAGGACTGGCGCGTTCCGCCCCAGCCAGCGCCGAGGCGAGCGCGTCCAGGGTCGCCATCACTTCCGCCTCCCGCTCTCGGTCGGACACGACGAACCATGCCTCGGGCTCGTCACCCAGAGGCTACCCCCACATCGCTGCCGTTCATCTTGCCGAAGAGGGTCTCCCGCCGCTCGCGATAGGGTATCTACCCCGAGAACCCGTGAGGGGAGCCATGGCATGAAAGCGACGTTCAACGATCAGCTCATCGCCGACAGCGACGACACGGTCGTCGTCGAAGGCAATCACTACTTCCCCGCCGGCAGCGTGCGGATGGAGTACCTGTCCGTCAATGGGGACACCTACGAGTGCCCGTGGAAGGGTCACGCCGACTACTACGACGTCACCGTCGACAACGAGGCCGCCAAGGGCGCCGCCTGGTCGTACCCGGCACCGAAGCCTGCCGCATCCGAGATCGCCGGACGCTTCGCATTCTGGCGAGGAGTCGTGGTCAGCGAGTAGTCGGGAGCGAGTGATGGAGCATTTCGACGTCATAGTCGTCGGTCGGCATGAGCGAAGCGAGCGCGAAGGCAGCGGGACTGGACGTCGAGGCCAAGCTGACGGACACGTCGACCCGTGCGTCGTCGCGCCGCGTCGGCGCACGGGTCTCCGGGGCGAAGACCATCATCGAGCGGGCGACCGGAAGGATCGTGGGCGCGCATCTCCTCGGCCACAACGCCGGTGAGGTCATCAACGTGTTTGCGATCGCCATCGCAGGAGGCCTCACCGCCGACGACCTCATGGCGACGATCTGAGCGTACCCCACGAACGGGTCGGACATCGTCTACCTGTTCTAGCGAACCGGCACATGCCCGGGAGTGCCGCTCCGCGAGGAGCTGTGGTCTAGCCTCCGCTCTCCCCGTGGTAGCTCTGTAGCGAGCGCACGCCGTCCCGCGAATCCCGGTGCGCCACGATCCCCCGCGCGGCCGCCAGGGCGGCGGCCGTCGTCGTGATGTACGGGACCTTGTGCCGGATGGCGGCCTTGCGGATGTAGGAGTCGTCGAACTCGCTCGTCTTGCCGGCGGGAGTGTTCACCACCAGCTGGATCTCGTCGTTCTTGATCGCGTCCTCGATGTTGGGACGCCCCTCGTGGAGCTTGAGGATCGGCTCGGAGTCGACGCCGTGCTCGGCGAGGAACAAGTGAGTGCCGTCGGTCGCGCGGATCCGGAAGCCGGCGCGAACGAACTCCGACGCGGCCTCCAGTACGCTGTCCCTGTCCTGCTCCGCGACAGTGATGAGCACCGTGCCCTCCAGGGGCAGCCTCTGCTGCGCGGCCTCCTGCGCCTTGAAGAACGCGAGCCCGAAGGAGCTGGCCATCCCCAGCACCTCGCCCGTGGAGCGCATCTCGGGGCCGAGCAGCGGATCGACCTCGGGGAACATGTTGAACGGGAACACGGCCTCTTTCACGCCGAAGTGCGGGATCTCCTCGCGCTCGAGCTCGAGGTCTCTGAGCTTCGCCCCGAGCATGATCCGCGTAGCGAGGTTCGCCATTTGGATGTCGCAGACCTTCGAGACGAGCGGGACCGTGCGCGAGGCGCGCGGATTCGCCTCCAACACGTACACGGTGTCGTCGGCGATCGCGTACTGGATGTTTAGCAGCCCGACGACGCCGAGCTCGATGGCGATCCTCTTCGTGTACCGCTCGATGGTCTCGACGTGCCGCTCGGGGATTGTGACGGGCGGGATGACGCACGCGGAGTCGCCGGAGTGCACGCCGGCGTACTCGATGTGCTCCATCACGGCCGGCACGAAGGCGTCCGTCCCGTCGGCGATCGCGTCTGCCTCGCACTCGAGCGCGTCCTTCAGGAACCTGTCGATGAGGATCGGCCGCTCGGGCGTGACGCCCACGGCCGCCGCGACGTAGCGAGCGAGCATCTCCTCGTCGTGGACGATCTCCATGCCACGGCCGCCGAGCACGTAGCTCGGCCGCACCATCAGCGGATAGCCGATGCGCTTCGCGACCTCGACGGCCTCCTCGAGCGTGGAGGCCATCCCGGACTCCGCCATGGGGATGTCGAGCTCGTCCATGATCTTGCGGAAGCGGTCCCTGTCCTCGGCGAGGTCGATGGTCTCCGGCGAGGTCCCGATGATCGGCA